>CBFGJR010000207.1:0-11527 GCA_965649145.1 Caldifarciminota bacterium
AAATAAGAATTAAAGAAATTGAACTTAAAGGAATTTTATTTGAAGAAAGCCCTGATATAAAAAAAATAGAGGAAAAGATAAAAGAAATTGGGAATTTAAATGCTGAATTAAGAATTTTAAAAATAAGAAAGTTTTTTCAGATAAAAGAAGTTCTTACACAAGAACAATGGGAAAAATTTAAAAGAATGATTTACAAAAGACCTTTTCTAAAAGAGAAAAGAAGATTATTTTTAGCCCCCCCTTTCTAATGAAAAGAATAAAAAGATATTTTTAAAATTAATGGATGAAAATAAAAGAAAAGAAAAACTTGAAGAATTGATGAATGCATATTCAAAAAAAATATTTAATTTCTTTTATTATTCAATCGGAAACAAAGAAGAAGCAAAAGATCTTGTTCAGGATGTATTTTTAAAAGTTTATAAAGGTTTGCCTAAGTTTAAAAAAGAATCATCTCCTTATACATGGATATATAAAATTGCAATTAATACTTTAAGAACTTATTTGAGAAAACAAAAATTTAAAAGATTTTTTTCCTTTGAAAAAATTCCAGAAGAAATTCACCTTGGCTATGATCCTCCATCAAAACCATCTTTAATTTTATATGAAGTTTTAAAAGAAATGCCATCCACTTTTAAGGAAGTAATTTTACTTTATTATTATGAAGAATATGGAATTAAAGAAATTTCTGAAATTCTTGGAATTCCAGAAGGAACAGTAAAATCAAGACTTTTTAAAGGAAGAGAATTTATTAGGAATTATCTTGAAAAGAGAGGTTTTTATGGAATGTGAAAAATATAAAGAATTTTTATGGGATTATCCAGAGGATAAAAAAATACCTGAAAATATTTTAAAACATATTGAAAGTTGCAAAAAATGCTCAGAGGAAATTGAAAAAATAAAAAAGACACTTAAGATTTTAAAAGAGTTAAAATATGAAATACCCGAATTTTTTGAAATAAAAGAAAATGTATTTTTAAGAATAGAAAAATATAAAAAGTTAAAGAAAAATGTTAGGAAGTTTTCATTTATTCTTGCACCTGTTTCTGCTTTGATTTTATTATTTTCCTCAATTTTTATTTACAATTATCAAAAAGCAAAAGTTATGATTATTTATCCTGAGGAATTTCAAATTTTAGTTCCTGAGGAGCTTTATTTTTATTTTAAGATTCCAAAAAATAAATCTTTTATTGCTCATGTTGACACCCAGGATATCACTCCTTATGTTAGAATGTATAAAGATGTTGCATTTTGTTATGCAGAAAGTCTTGAAGCAGACCCTGGTTTTCATACATTTTCTATAAAAATTCTTGATAAAAAGGGTGAAATTGTTGAAGAGGTGAGCAGAATCTTTTATTTGACAAATTATAAAAGAAAAGAATTAACTCTTTTATGGTAATTATAAACTTTGATATATTTTTTTGATTAAAAGAGCATCTTTTTCAAGAATTGGACTTTCAGATATTAAAAATCCTTTTACTTTATAATCTTTCAATGCTTTAATACAATCTTTATAATTAAATTTACTTTTTTTGAGAGTTAAATGTTCAATTTCCCCTTTTTCTCCATATTTCATTCCTGAAATGTGGATTTGCATTCTTTCAAGACCTTTTTCTCCCAAGCATTTTTTATACTTTTCAAGAATTTCGCAAAATTTTTCATAATTGTTTATCTCCCCAAAACTTCTTGCATATAAATGGGCGAAATCAATTGTTGGTTCAACTCCATCTATTTCTTCTGAAAGAGAAAGAAGTTCTTCAAGGGAACCAAACTGCGAGGGTTTGCCCATCGTTTCGGGTCTTAAAATCACATCAATTTTTAATCTTTCAATTTCCTTTCTAATAGAAATTATTTCTTTTTTTACCTTCTCGTAAACTTTTTTTTGTTCTTCATCATGATAATAGGCAGGATGAAAACATATATCTTTTGCCCCGCAGATACTTCCTATTATTGCTGAATCTATTATATGCTTTCTTGAATTTTTTAAAACCTTCTTATCAAAGGAATTTAGATTTATCCAGTAAGGTGCATGCACGGTTAGTTTTACATTAAATTTTTCTGCAATTTCCCTTACTTTTTTTGCTTTTTCCTCTGACATTTTCACACCTTTTACAAATTCTATTTCCATTGAGTCTAATTTTAACTTATAAATTCTTTCAATTCCAGCCTCTGTGGTTTTCTTTTTTGTTGAAATTGGAACCCCAGCAGTCCCAAATAAAATTTTTTCCATAATATTATTATAATTTATTTTTCAAAATTTTTTCAATTTATTTGATATCCCTTTTTTTAATTCATTATAATTTTTTTCTTTGATGGAAAATAATATCGTTGAAATTGTCCTTCACCTTATAATTCAAATTGCATTTATTTTATTTATAGCAAAAATATTTGCTGAGATTTTTGAGAGATTTTTAAAACAACCTCCTGTCCTTGGTGAACTCGTTGCAGGGATAATAATAGGACCATATTTATTAGGTAATTATATCTTTATTCCAAAGATAGGACATCTTTTTCCAAATATTTCTCATTCAAATATCCCTGTTTCAAATGAGCTTTATGCAATTGGTCAAATAGCAGTGATAATTTTACTTTTTATCTCAGGTCTTGAAACAGATTTTTCCTTATTCTTAAGATTTGCAGGGCCATCTTTTCTTATAGCATTAGCAGGCGTTATTTTGCCATTTACCTTTGGAAATGTTCTTACAGTCATTTTTGGTTTTGCTGATAATTTTCTTTCGCCAACTGCACTTTTTATGGGAGCAGTGTTGACTGCAACATCTGTTGGGATAACTGCAAGAATACTTTCAGATCTTAAAAAACTTAATACTCCTGAAGGGATAACAATACTTGCTTCAGCAGTTATTGATGATGTTCTCGGAATTCTTGTTCTGGCAATAGTTATAGGGATTATAAGGTCAGGCAGTATCAGTGCACTTTCAATATCTCTTATTGCTTTAAGGGCAATAGGAATATGGCTTTTAATTCTTTTCATTGGAATTTTAATTTCAAAACCCTTTGTTAAAATTTTAAAGAAGTTTAATACAGATGGTGCAAGACTTGCCCTTTCCCTTTCCTTATGTTTTCTTGGTGCTTCAATTGCAGAATATTTTGGACTTGCAATGATAATAGGTGCATATGCGATAGGACTTGCATTTTCACAAACGGAGGTAAAACATGAATTTATTGAATCTCTTAAGGGGGTTTACCACTTTCTCGTTCCATTATTTTTTGTAGTAATGGGAATGATGGTTGATGTTAAAAGTATGATTCCTGTTATTTTATTTGGTAGTGTCATATCAATTGCTGCTATTATAGGGAAAGTTTTTGGTTGCGGTTTAATTAGTCTAATCTCGGGTTTTAATATCTTAGGTGGTTTAAGAATTGGCTTTGGTATGCTTCCAAGAGGTGAAGTTGCCCTTATTATTGCAAGTGTTGCAATTGCTCAGGGTGCAATAAAAAGTGATATGTACGGAGTTGCTGTAATGATGACAGCAATTACAACGCTTTTGGCTCCTATTTTTCTTGTTTATCTATTTAAAGTTGAAAAAGAAGGTATAAAAAAATGGAAGAGATAAAATTTGAGTGGGATTCATTTTTTATTGAAAAAATAATAGAAAAAATTGAGAAAATTTGTGCTAAAAAAGGTTTTTCTAAAAGGATGGATATAGAGGCACAAATTGATAAAAGAATTATTGAATTTGTAAAGGGTGATGAAAGTTTTTTAATTTCTCTTGATTTAGAAGAAGGTGGAAAGGTTATTTTTAATTTAAAGGGGGAAAAGGGAATAGAAATATTTTATGAAGCGACAAAAGAACTTTTTAAAGAGATTGAAGAAAAATTTAAAAGAATTTTAAAAGGAGGAAATAATGCTCGTAAAATTATATGATGGAAGAGAAGTCCCTGTGGAGATGTATAAAATAAGGATGCTTCAAAAAATAGAGTTAAAACCCGTCAAAAGGAGGCTTGAAGCAATTGAAGAAGCAGGTTACAACACATTTCTACTTAAAACAGAAGACATATTTCTGGATATGCTTACAGATAGTGGTGTTAATGCGATGAGTGACAGACAATTTGCAGGGTTTATTACAACTGATGATGCCTATGCAGGTAGTATGACCTTTTACGAACTTAAAAAAGCGGTTGAAGAAGTTCTGGGATACAAATATATCTTACCTGTGCATCAGGGAAGGGCTGCTGAACATTTGATTTCAAAAGTATTTATAAAACCTGGACAGATAGTTATCACAAATTATCATTTCACCACAACAAAGGCACATATTGAAATCACAGGAGGAGGAATATGTCTGGAACTTTATGCGGATGAAGCCCTTAATACTAAAAGCACACAACCTTTTAAAGGGAATCTGGATATTGAAAAAGTTAAAAATGCAATTAAAAAATATGGTAAGGAAAAAATCGCTTATATAAGAATGGAAGCAACCACAAATCTTTTAGGTGGACAACCATTCTCAATGGAGAATTTTAAGGAGGTGAGAAAATTATGTGATGAATACGGTATTCTTCTTGTTTTAGATGGAAGTTTAATAAGTGAAAATGCTTATTTTATTAAGAAAAGAGAAAAAGGATATGAAAATAAAGAAATAGGGGAGATATTGAAGGAGATGTGCAGTATTCCAGATATATTCTATATGAGTGCAAGAAAGAATACATGTGTAAGAGGAGGACTTATTGGTACAAATAATGAGAAACTCTTTAAGGAAATGGAGCAATGGCTTCCTGTTTATGAAGGTTTTTTTACTTATGGTGGTATGTCAATGAGAGAAATAGGTGCGATGGTAGTTGGTATGAGGGAGATGGTTGATGAATCAGTTGCTGGTAGCGCCATAGAACAGATTAAATATTTTGTTGAAAGGCTGGATTCCCTTGGGATTCCAGTTGTAACCCCTCCTGGAGGTCTTGCATGTCATCTTGATGCAATGAAATTTTTACCTCATCTTGCGCAAAGTGAATATCCTGCAGGTGCTCTTGCTGCAGCACTTTATATTGTATCAGGAATAAGGTCAATGGAAAGAGGAACAATTTCAATGGATAGGGACAAGGATGGAAATGAAGTTTTTTCTGACCTTGAACTTACAAGGATTGCAATTCCAAGGAGAGTATACACACTTTCCCATATTGAATATGCAATTGACAGGATAAAATGGCTTTATGAACACAGAAATTTAGTTAAAGGGCTTCAGTTTGTTTCAGAACCACCTGTTTTGAGATTTTTCCTGGGAAGACTTAAAGCAATAGATGAGTGGGGTAAAAAGCTCGCGGATGAGTTTAGAAAGGATTATGGCGAATATTAAATAAGGAGGTAAAAATGGCAGGGATTAAAGAAGCAAAATATATATGGATGAATGGTAAATTGGTTCGGTGGGGTAATGCAAAAGTCCATGTTTTAACCCATGCACTGCATTATTCTTCTTGCGTATTTGAAGGAATAAGATGTTATAATACAAAAAAAGGACCAGCAGTTTTTAGATTAAGAGAACATATAAAAAGGCTTTTTGACTCCGCAAAAATTTATAGAATGGAAATTCCCTTTTCTTTTGAAGATATTATAAAAGCGTGCATTGAAACAATAAAGGCAAACGAACTAAAGGAATGTTATATAAGACCACTTGTTTACAGGGGGTATCATGATTTAGGGGTTAATCCATTTAATTGTCCTGTTGAGGTTGCAATTGCAGTATGGGAATGGGGTAAATATTTAGGTCCTGAAGCAATTGAAAAGGGTGTTGATGTTATGGTTTCTTCATGGACAAGAATTGCACCGAATACAGTTCCTCCAATGGCAAAGGCTGCAGGGAATTATTCAAATGCGCAACTTATAAAAATGGAAGCAGTTCTTTATGGATATGCAGAAGGGATTGCTCTTGATGTTCATGGATTTGTATCCGAGGGTTCAGGTGAAAACCTTTTTGTTGTGAAAGATGGTATCATATACACTCCATTTTTTGATGCCTGTGTATTACCCGGAATAACAAGGGATACCGTGATAAAAATTGCAAGAGATGAAGGGATAGAGGTGAAAGAAGTTTCTATTCCAAGAGAATTTTTGTATATAGCAGATGAGGTTTTCTTTACAGGGACTGCTGCCGAAATTACACCTGTAAGAAGCATTGACAAAATAATAATAGGGAAAGGTGAAAGAGGACCTATAACAAAGAGATTGCAGGAAATATTCTTTTCCTATGTAAATGCTGAGATTCCTGATAAATATAACTGGCTTACCTTTGTAAAATGAAAGGGATAAAAATAGCAATTGGTTCTGATCACAGGGGATTTTATTTGAAAGATTTTATAAAAAGGGAGATGGAGGGGGAAGGGATAATTTTTTTTGATTTTGGCTCTAAAAGTGAAGAAGTCTGTGATTATCCAGATTTTGCAATAAAGGTATCAGAATCTGTTTCAAAAGGGGAATTTGACTATGGAATTTTAATCTGTTTAACAGGAATAGGTATGAGTATAAGCGCTAATAAGGTAAAAGGTATAAGGGCAGCACTTTGCAAAAGTGTAGAAGATGCCTATTTAGCGAGAGCGCATAATGATGCAAATATTTTATGCATTGGCTCAAAAGAATTTCAAAATAATCCTTACATTGCAATTGAAATTATTAGAAAATTCATTACAACAAAATTTGAAGAAGGAAGGCATTTAAAAAGGGTAGAAAAGATAAGAGAGTATGAAGATAAAAATTTTAGCAAGTGATTCAATGGGTGTAAGGTCAATGTGTACCTATGTGGAATTTGAAAACTTCTCCATTTTAATTGATCCTTCCTGTGCACTTGGTCCTTTAAGGAACGGATTTCCACCACATTTTTTAGAGATAGAAAACTTGCTCCTAAAATGGGAAAAAATAAAAGAATATATTAAAAAATCAGATATCCTGATTTTTACCCATTATCATTATGACCACCATAATCCAAGAGAAATTTATCTTTATCAGGGAAAAAAAATTTTTTTAAAAGATTATAAAGAACTTAATAAAAGACAAAAGGAAAGGGGAGAGAGATTTTTATCTTCTTTGAAGGAAAAAGGAATTGATGTTGAAATAGGTGATAAAAGAATTTATAAAAGAGATGATATTTTGTTTTATTTTTCCAGTCCTGTTCCTCATGGTAAAAATACGCGGCAGGGAAATGTTATTGCTTTTGGAATAAAAAAAGGAAAAGATGGGTTTCTCTATACATCAGATATTCAAGGATATATAAATGAAGATTTAAATGAAATTTTTTATAAGGTTTTACCTTCAATTATTTTTCTTGATGGGCCATCTTTTTATATACTTCCAAAAAATGAGAAAGATAAGATGATTTTAGAGATTGTTGATAAAATTTATAAGATAAAGAAAGAAATTGAGGAATTTAAAATTCTTATTCTTGACCATCATTCTATGAGGGGGAAGGGATGGGAAGAAATTTATTCTTTCATAAAAGAAAAGATTAAAAGAAATGGAGTAGAGCTTCTCTGCGCAGCAGAGTACGAAGGAAATGAAATTACTCCTTATGAAGCAAAAAGGAGGGAAATTTATGAAAAATATTCATCCACTGGCAAAAAAGTGTCTTGAAAAAGTATCCCCTTATAAGCCAGGAAAACCAATTGAAGAAGTTGCGAGGGAACTCGGGCTTAACCCGGATAAAATCATAAAACTCGCATCAAATGAAAATCTTTTAGGACCATCTTATGAGGCACTTAAGATAATTAGAAAGAAAATCAATGAGGTAAATTTTTATCCTGATGATAATTGTTATTATTTAAAGAAAAAACTTTCAGAAATTTATAATGTTTCAATGGATGAAATCTTTGTTGGAAATGGTTCTGTTGAAATTCTTTATTTGTTCGGGTTTGCTTTTATTACACCAGGTGATTCTGTTGCATTTTGTAAGGGCTCATTTCCCATATATGAGATTGTTGCAGATATAATGGATGCAGAGAAAATCTCTCCACCTTTAAAAGAGGAAAATAAAGCAGTTGATCCAGTTGCCCTTTTAAACTCAATTAAATCAAATACAAAAATAGTTTTTATGAGTAACCCAAACAATCCTACAGGAACACATTTCACCCATAAGGAAGCAGAATATCTTGTTAGAAATGCTCCCTCAAATGTGCTACTTGTTTTTGATGAAGCCTATAATGAATTTGTTGAAGCAGATGATTTTCCTGATACCTTTTCTTTTTATAAAAAATATCCAAATGTCTGCATAATAAGAACTTTATCAAAATCAGTGGGTCTTGCAGGGTTAAGGGTTGGATATATGATGGCAAGAGAAGAAATAGTTGAAACCTTACAGAGGGTAAGATATCCATTTAATGTAAATTTATTGGCACAGTATGCTGCAATTCATGCCCTTGAGGATAAAAGATTTATTGAAAAAACAGTAAAACTTATAAAAAAGGAAAAGAAATTTTTATATAAGGAATTTGAAAAACTTGGTCTTAAATATCTGCCTTCCCAAACAAATTTTATATATGTAGAATTCCCAAAAGATTCAAATTTTATTTATAATGAACTTTTAAAAAGAGGGATAATAGCAAGACCAATTGGTCCTCTTTTCCCAAATGCTTTAAGAATTACAATTGGGAAAAGAAGCCATAACAGATACCTTATAAAATGTCTTTCAGAAATATTAAAAATGTAAAGAGTTTGAAATATTTAGAACTGCTTCTTGAAGTTTTTTATAGATTTGAAATGATGGGAGATGACCCAATTTTAATTTTTGAGAAAATTAAAAAAGAAAAAAAACTCAAAAATGATTTGACAGAAAAACTCAAGGGAATTATAATAAAAATAAAAAATTCAATAGATTTGATTGATAGGATGATTGAAGAAAATATTTTAAACTGGGACAAAGAAAGAATTTTAAAAGTAGATCTTACTCTTTTAAGAATCGGGGTCGGGATTTTTTTATTTACTGAAGAAGATGCAAAAAAAATAATAAATGATATTTTAGAGATTTCGAAAATATATTCTACTGAAGATTCTTACCGGTTTTTAAATGGTATTCTTGATAAAATTGCAAGGAATCTTGGTAAATTATGAAAATAGTTATAATTTCAGATATTCATTCAAATTATGATGCCCTTTTGGAATTTGAAAAGAGATTAAAGAATATGGAGTTTGATGAAATATGGTGTCTTGGAGATGTAGTTGGATATAATGCCGAGCCAAATGAATGTATTGAATGGATAAGAAAAAATTCAAAATACATACTTATGGGAAATCATGATTATGCGGTTTTAAACAAGGAAGAAAAATTTCTGTTTAACGAATATGCAAGAAGAGCAATAGAGTGGACTGAGAACAAAATTTTTCCTCATAATAAAATTTTTTTAGGAACATTCAAAATAAGTTTAAAAATAGATGAAATTTTTCTTGTTCATTCTTCACCTTCTTTTCCTTTGAAATGGGAATATGTAGTTGGTGTAGAGGAAGCAATTTATAATTTCAATTTTTTTGAAGAAAAGATATGTTTTTTAGGACATACTCATATTCCTTTAATTTTTGAACTTAAAGATGAGAAATTAAAAGTTATATATCCTGAATGTAAAAATGAAAAATTTTTTTATACTCTTGATAAAGATGCAAAATATATAATAAATCCGGGAAGTATTGGACAGCCAAGAGATGGTGACCCAAGACTTTCATTTTGTATTTTTGATAAAAAAAATTATGCTATAGAATTCTTCAGATTTGAATACAGTGTTGAAGAGGCAGCAAAAAAGGTTTTTGAAGCGGATTTGCCACATTTTTTGGGGGAAAGACTCTTTATAGGAAGATGACAAAATTTTTTTTGATTCTTTATTTTTCCTTTTCTTTAGATTATAATATAGATTCTTTTTTTCAAAAAAATATGGATGAGAGAATAAAAAAATTAATGGAATATGTTTCAAATACCTGTGAAAAGGAAAATTATTTTTTATTCATAAATTCATATACAATTTTAAAAAATGATCTTAAACCCTTTTATATAACCACTTCTTCTCTTTTTTTAACTTATGGGATTACTTATCTTTTAAAAGGAATTACAAATAGAAAAAGACCCTGCGGGAATTCTTCAAGATGGAACTCTTCTTTTCCTTCGGGTCATGCTTCCGGTGCTTTTGCTTTTGCAAATTCTTTTTCAAAAATTGAAAAAAAATATAAAATTCCGCTTTTTATATGGGCTTTCTCAGTTTCTTTTTCAAGGATTTATTTAAGAAAACACTGGTTTACGGACATAGTTGCAGGTGCAGGGATTGGATTATTTACATCAGAAATAATCTATAAAAGTTTCTGGGAGAGAAAATGAGTATACCCTTTGATTTCAGAATGCAACTTCTTCTTTCTCTTTCAAGAGAAATTACCGGTGCTTTTGACCTTTCTAAAACTATGAGATTTGTAAAAGCTTCCCTGAGTACATTTATTCCCCACATAGTATGGATGAATATATTTGAAATTGAAGAAGACGATCTCAAACCCGTTGAATTTTTAGAAAAGGGAGAGATTTATAAGAATAAAAATTTTTTTTCAGAAATAAAAAAGAAAAGGGAGTATATTTATATAGAAGATTTAAAGGAGAAAAAATATGATTATTTACCATTTTCAGAAAAGGCAAAAAGTGCGTTATGGATCCCTATAAAAAGATGGGAGAAAATAGAAGGCTTTTTTGGTATTGAATCAGAAATTCCGAGGGCTTTTAAACTTGAAGATATAATATTTTTGAGAATCCTTTCCGATTTTTTAGGTGTATCAATATCCAATATAAAACTTTTGAAAGAAAATGAAAGAAGAAAAAGTGATTTTGAAAGTGCTTATGAAATTTCACTTCAAATAAATAAGCCATTTAAAAAAGAAGAGATTGTAAAACTTTTCCTTAAATTGCTTTCTGAGAAACTTGAAAGTGTTTATACTGCGTTTTTTGAAAGAAAAGGAAATATACTTTATCTTTTTGATTATTATACCTCCATTAAAGAAGTTACTTTTCCAAATACACAATTTTTAATAGGAGAAGGAATTGTAGGGACATGTGCATTGAGAAAAGAAACGATTTATTTTAATAATATAGATGCATCAAAGTATATAAAAAGTGAGATGGCGATCCCTATTTTCTGGGAAAATGACCTTATTGGAGTGATAGATATAGGGAGGATAAAAGAATTTACCCGCAGCGAAGTTTTTATAGCAAATTTGCTCTCCAACACCTTCTCATTATCTTATCAGAATGCTAAATATTATGAAGAACTTACAAGGTATATAAATGAGATGGAAGAAATAGTTAAAGAAAAAACTCAAGAACTTGTAAAATCTGAAAAATTTGCTCTCATAGGACAGATGAGTTCAATTATTATTCATGAAATTAAAAATCTCTTATCAGGAATCTCGGCTATGGCTGAATTCATCCTTTTAAAGACTTCTGAAGAAAAAATTTGTCAAACAGCAAAAATAATTAAAGAGGAAATAGAGAAGGCTCTTAAAAATCTTTCAAACATATTAGAATATGTAAAACCTGTAAAATTAAATTTAAAAAAGGGAAAAATAGAA
>CBFGJR010000208.1:0-11290 GCA_965649145.1 Caldifarciminota bacterium
ATGCTTTTTCTTTATCTTCAGAATTATCAAAAGAGGGCCTATTACCTTTTTTTATTTCAGCACATAGTGTAAAATTTGAAATAACAAGAATATCGCCTCTTACATCCAAAACACTTAAATTTAATTTTCCCTTATCATCTTCAAAAATTCTTAAATTTAAAACCTTATTAACAGCCCATTCAATTTCCTGAATTGAATCACCTTTACAGATACCTACAAAGAGAAGAAGTCCATCATTAATACCCAATACTTTACTCTCATTAACTTTTACAGAACCTTCCTTTAATCTCTCAATAACTATTCTCATCCTAAAAAATAATACAATCTCTTCAGTAAAGAAACTCTATCTCCTCTTTCAAATCCTTTTCTCTTTGATATAATTCTTTCAAGTATTTCAATTGTTTTATCATACTCCCTTTTATTTATTCTATAAGGGGAACCATCCTTTCCTCCATGGGCAAAAGAAAATCTCGCAGGGTCAGTATAGTCTGGTTTTTCTCCATATAAAATAACTGATAGAAGAGTAAGAGCTCTTAAGGTTTTTTCACCTACTCCTTTGATTAAAAGAATATTCTCAAATTTATCAATATTTTCTTTATAAAAATTCATATTAATTTGATAAATTTTTTTCTTATTTATATCACTTAATCCTATTCTGTGCCTTTCAGGCATTTTATAAATTTCCTTAATCCCTCCTTCTTTAATTAACTTCAGAATATTTTCTCTTATTTTTTTATTCTTTTCAGACACAAGATTTAAGACAGAATTTGCTCTCTTTTCAGCAATTATTCCTGAATGGGGTTCATTTGTTATATCTTTCAAATTTTTGGAGAAAATATGATACCTTCTGGCTGTTTTTTTTAAAGGATTCATACCCTGCTGAACAGTTAACCAGTTTCCCTTACTATCAAACCAGAAAGTATGATGATAGAGATTGTGCCCATCCTGAACACATATATTATCAATTTTTGCTGTTAAACGGGAAAGTTTAATAAATAAAGGAGCATTAATATTTAATCTATCACTTATTTTCAAAATCTCATCAGGTGTTTTTAAACCTGTTTTTCCCTTACCACCTGTTATGAAAATAGGTATATTCCTTTCCTTAAAACCCTCTTTTAAAGCACCTGTTAAAGTTGTTGTAAGTCCTGAGGAATGCCAATCAAATCCAAGAAAACATCCAAAACTTTGAAACCATAAAGGATTAGAAAACCTTTCAAGTATATGATCTGTATCATACTCCTCAAGCATATAATCTACAATAAGAGATGATAACTTTTTCATTCTTTCAAAAAGCCAGCTTGGTGCTTTCCCGTGGTGAAGGGGTAAGTTTATTATTTCCATTAACTATTAAGGAAATTTAAAAACAATTTCCAGTCTAAAATGACCAAGGGGATGTGGCCATATGCCTAAGACTTTATCGGATAAAAGTGTTCTTTCATAGGGGTGGTATAAAAATATACAAGGTGCATCCTCTAATACTTTCTTTTCTATTTCCTGATAAATTTTTTTTCTTTCATCAGGAATTCTCATTTTTCTTGCTTCTTCAAGTAATTTATCAACAAGAGGATTTGAATATTTCATCTCATTTGCACCCGATTTAAGGGAACTGGAATGGAAAAGGGGATAAACAATACCATCAGGGTCACCTGTATCTGCTACCCATCCTATAAGATGAGTCTCTGTTCTATCTAAATGAATAGCTTCAAGAAATTCTTTCCAAGGCTTTACTTCCAAATAACACTCAATTCCAATTTTTTCTAAACATTCTTTTATAAATTCAGCATTCTTCATATTGGTTTCACTTTCAGATATGGTTATTTTAATCTTTACAGGTAACTTCACCCCGGACTTTTTAAGTTCTGTCCTTGCTTTATCCAGATCAAATTCATATCCCTTTAAATCTGGATTAAATACCTCAGAAGAGGGGGGAAAAATTCCTTCAGCCTTTATTGACCTACCTTTCAATCTTTCTTTTATAAATTTTTCCTTATCAAAGGCATAATTTAAAGCTTTACGAAAATGAACATTATTAAAGGGATATTTCTTATTATTAAAATCAAACCTTTGAATTGACAATTCAGGAATGCTTTTTATTTTATTAAGATAATTTGGGGCTTTCTCACTTAAAATTTCCTCATCATCAAAAGAAGGTTCCAGTAAATCAATTTCACCTTTTAAAAACATATGAACAAATTCTTTTGTACCTGTTTCCCTGATTAAAAAAATTATCCTATCTACATTGGATCTACCAGCAAAGTAATCTTCAAAAGCTACAAGTTCAACATACTTATCCTTCTTGTAATCTTTAAGAATAAATGGACCCAAACCTATAAGGTTACCGCCTATTTCTTTTGTTATTGCTGCACCAGTTAGAGCAAGGTTATAGATAAAAGGAACAAAAGGATATTCAAGTTCTATCTCTATTCTATAATCATCCACAATTCTTATACCATCTACAAAATTTTTTTTACCTTCAATAAAATCTCTTGACCCTTTTATCATATCAAAATAATTCCTGTAATTACCTTTTAAAGTTCTCATCAGGGAATCTCTCACATCATGAGATGTTAGTAAATCCCCATTATGGAACTTTACATTTTTTCTAATGTAAAAAATATACAATTTACCTTCTTTTTCTATCTCAAATTTTTCAACAAGAAAAGGTATTACCTTACTTGATATTGAAGAAACCATAAATAAAGACCTGTGAATATTTTCAAGAATTGTGTTACTTGTAGCATCAGTTGCCATGTATGGATCTAAATTAGCAGGGTTACTGGTTAGAGGTAGCCTCAAGACAATTTCCTCTAAGGATTTTTCTTCCCTCTCATCTACATGAGGTAATCTCCTTATTGTATCTTCTTTAACATCTGATATATTTCTCTTTGCATCTGACATCAATCTTTCAATATCCTTAAACCTCAGACTCAATTGATTTATAAATTCTTCAAGGGTTTCAAAAGTTTCCTTAAATTTCTCAATATCCCTTCCTATACTGTCAGTCATTTCACCTATCTTGTCAAAACTTTCTTCAAGCAACTCTATTTCTTTTTTCGTATCAAAAAAACTTATATTCTTTCCAGAATCAGCAAATAAACTCTCTTCAGCTACCGATAAATTACTAATTTCTTTCATAAATCCTATAATATCATCTGATAGAGATATAGAATTTCTCACTCTTTCTTTCAACTCTAAGGAGAGAGGGTCTTCCTTTATGCCTGCTCTTGCTGTCTCAACTGAGGAATAAAGGGAAAGAATTTCTCCATCTTTCAGGTCCTCTTTCATCTGTTTTAAAAACTTTAAAAACTTAAAATCAACTTTTTCAAGATTAAAAGATTCCTGATAGGAAATTAAATATGAGAAAAATTCATTTATAATTTTATCCATATTATTAATCTGATCCAGATAATAGGAAACATTTAATTTGAAATTTTTAAGAGTTAGGTTTTCTAAATCCTTTATTCTTTTATCCTGAATTTTGATCTTCCCCACAGTACTCTTTAAAATATCAAGTTTCTTTTCCCATTCTTCCTTACTTTTTTCAAAATTAGAAAATTTACTACTTAATTCTTTTATAATCAAATCTATGTTATTTGAAAAAAATCCTATCTTACTCTTCAATCTTTTTCTAAGATAAAAGGGGGATGAAGAAGCTAAATCCATTATCTCATAAAGAGATTCAAGAATCTCCTCATTACCTTTAAAAATCTCTGAGTAGATAAGTACTTTCTCAGCATCATTGAAAAAGATAGTACTCTTTGTTTCAAGGTCAATTATATTCTTAAATAACTCATCTAAAAGAGATTTTCTTTCTGAATATATAAAAACGAGATCCTTTAGAGCATTCAAAAAACTCTGAATAGAATCCTTTAATTTTTCAAATATCTCACTTAAAATTTTCTCATATTTATTTAATTCTCCAACAAGTTCGAGAGTCTTATTTTGTTTGAATTTTAAAGACTCAAAATTATCTTTAATTTTTTCAACATCTAATGACAAAATTTTTGCATGCGATATAATTCTCTGTGCTAATTTTGATAATTCCTGTGAAACCACTGATAAACCTTTACCTTTTTCTCCGAGATGATAAGCTTTTATCTCCGAATTTCTTGAAACAATCTCTATATGATGAATTTCTTCCAGTAATTTTTCTGTATTCTGACTCAATTTCTCGAAAAATTTTAAAACTTTTTCTATCCTTTCAATTTCTTTATTATAAAAAGTTAGATAACTTGGTAATTTATTATAGATTTTCGATAACTCCCCCTCTACCTTATTGGAAATGTCACTTATTTTTAATGTTATACTCTCCATTTCTTTAAACATATCAGTCATCTTTTTCAATTCATTCTGTGTACGAACCTTTATATTCTCAATTTTATCCCTTTCTCCAAAAACATAAAGACCAAGCTCATAAAGTTTTTTAAAAAAATCAAATACTTTTTGGGTTCTATTCATATATCACAAAGGATATATAACCTACCACATAACCTCCCGATATTTCTTTTGTAACATCCTGAGAGGTTGTCATATATAATACTTTCCTTTTATATTTACTGTTACTGAAAATCTTTAAAAGAACATATATTCCAGATGCTCCACAAGCCATAATCTTTTCTTCCATTATTCCATTAAAAAAATCGTGATAGCCCCCCTTTTCAAGTATATATTTTGAATATTCATTTACATTTTTACATTCCTTGTAAGAGTAACCATGATAGAAATCTGAACTTGCGATTATAAGTGTTTTTTCATCTATTTCCTTTTTTAAAACATCTGCAATACTGTCAAGAGTTTCCTTTTTGAATGTTCCCATTAACACTGGAACCAATTTAAACTTATCTTTAAATTTATACTGTAAAAAGGGAACCTGAACTTCAATAGAGTGTTCCTTGCTGTGATAAATAGAATTAAATTTAAAAAATTCATAACTTCTTAGTCTTTCCTCAAAATCTAAATCAAGTTCTACCTCGCCTAAGGGAGTTTGCCATCTTTCATTTTCGTCAAGAGAAGCAAAATTAAAAGAATAGTGATGAGAAACACCTAATATTATTATTCTTTCATAATCATTTTTGAGATTTTTATAAACATATGAGGCTGTTTCTCCAGAATAAATATAACCTGCATGAGGTGCTATCGCTGATTTTATTTTTAAATCAATATCCTGAGCATTTTTAAATAAGATACCTATCAAATTTTTAAGCTCTTCTTTCTCTGAGGGATAAAAAGCACCGCTAACCGCAGGTTTTCTGACCTTCATAGTATGTACCTTGATACATCCTCCTCTCTTAACACTTTTGATAATATTCCATCTACATAGGAAGATGTCACCACATAAGGATTTCTATCTAAATAGGGCATTCTGAATAAAGCATCTTCAAGAACAAGGTTCATAACAGTCTGAAGCCTTCTTGCTCCTATATCCTCCATTTTTTGATTTGCAAGAGAAGCATAATGGGCTATCCTTTTAATTGCCTCATCCTCAAACTCCAAAGTAAATCCTTCTGCTTCAAATAAAGCTTTAAACTGTTTTACAAGAGAATTTTCAGGTTCAACTAAAATCCTTTCAAATTCTTTCTCACCAAGGGGATGTAACTCCACTCTTATAGGAAACCTTCCCTGAAGTTCAGGTATTAAATCCTGTGGGGAAGATTTACTGAAAGCACCGGCTCCAACAAAAAGTATGTTATCAGTTTTTACAATACCGTATTTCGTCCATACACTTGTACCCTCAACAATTGGTAAAAGATCTCTTTGAACACCTTCCCTTGAAACAGAGGGTCCATGTTCTTCTCCTTTTCCCACTATCTTATCAATCTCATCTATAAAAATTATACCCTTATCCTGAGCAAGTTTAAGTGCTTCCTGTTTTACCTCTTCCAAATTAATTAACTTATTTGCAACTTCCTGTGTGTAATATTCAAGTGCATCTTTAACTTTCATTCTTTTTATAACGGCTCTCTTGGGAAATATGTCTTCCATCATATCCTGCAAACTTTGAGCCAATGTATCTTGACCTAATGGTGCTACAGGAATAACAGAAACAGGAGACTGCTTTATCTCAATATCAATTTCTCTATCATTATAAAATCCCCTCCTAAGCTGTTCTCTCATTGTTTCCCTTGGAGAAAACTGGGCTCCTGCTAATATTTCTATTATTTTATCCTCGGCAAGTTCCCTTGCCCTATTTTCCACTTCCTTTACCCTTTTCTGTCTCAACATATTAAAGGCAACCTCCACTAAATCTCTTATCATACTTTCTACATCCTTTCCCACATAACCAACCTCCGTGTATCTTGTAGCCTCAACTTTTAAAAAAGGTGAACCCGTAAGCTGAGCAAGTCTTCTTGCTATCTCAGTTTTTCCAACCCCTGTTGGCCCTATCATAAGGATATTAAAGGGGTGAATCTCATCTTTTATTTTCCCCTTAACATTCATTCTTCTCCACCTGTTTCTTAAAGCAATAGCAACAGCCTTTTTTGCTTCTTCCTGCCCTACAATATATTTATTTAATTCCTCTACTATTTCAAAAGGTGTTTTTTCATCGTTAAAATATTCTATCATCTCTTTATTGTAAAGTATTTTATATCCTTAAGTGAACCAACCCTTTCTTCATTAAAAATAGGGACAACTATATCACCTGTATCTATCTCAGCATCTGGATCAAGGAAATGTATTATTCCACCTTTAGCATCAGGAGCCCCGATTAAAGCAACTTTTTGAGGTTTCTGGAGATGATTCCCATCTAAATCAAGGTAAAGGTTAGTTGTTGCAAGAACAACAAAAGGACCTTCTATATCAACAAATTTTTCAATTCTCTCAAAGCAATCTTCACAGTAAATCCTTGGTGGTAAAATTACTGATTCACAATTTTCACAATAACCTCCCTTAATTTTTCCCTCTTTTAACCCCTGATAAAAAACTTCTCCACCATTTCCCACAGTATAAAGCCACCAGACAGGAATATCACCCTTTTGTAACCTTACATCACTTAATTTTTCAATAAAATCTTTGAAAGGCATCATTTCCTCCTTTTTATTGGTTTAAAATATAAAATATCTGTAATTTTCCCTTCCCTTTCACTTTCTTTTTTCCAAACAGCTTTTACCCTTGTTCCAATATCAATATTCTTTAAAATCTCTTCCAGTGAATTACCTGCTTCACCAATTTTATGCAATATTCCTATATTTTCTGAAGCACCATCAAGCCTTATTACAGCAGGAATTTCTGGTTCCTCTCTTCTTGAAGCATCCCAATTAACATAGGACACAGAAAAGGTAAGGATTTCACCCTCATCTTTTACCAAAACCCATTCATCAGCTGGTCTGAAACAGATTTCACAGAACATTCTGGGTGGTATAAGCACCCTATCACAGGAATAGCATTTCCTTGCCAGAATTTTACCTTCTTTTAAACCATCAAAGAATTTAGTAAGGGCTATACCACAGTCCCATTCATACTCCAGTTTACTTTTCCACTCTACTTTGAATGCCCTTTCAAAATCTTTTGTTTCAAGTGGTGTTCCTTTGTATTCCATTTTTTACCTCCTATTTAGATAAAATAACAACTGTTCCGACCTGCATCAAGTCTCCCCAGGCTTGAGCTAATCCCCTTTTTACTTCCCTTTTAACCTGCCTCTTACCAGCTTCTCCCTTCAATTGTAAATAAATCTCAATAACCTTCATAAGCCCAGCAGCCGCAATTGGATTTCCTACCCCTAAAAGTCCACCTGAAGGACTTGAAGGGATTCCATTTTCTGTATCCCTATCCCAGAAACCCTTTTCAAGCAAACGGGGAGCTTCACCCTTATCAGCCAACAAAAGACCCTCAAGATGATGAAGTTCTTTATAAGCAAAGGGGTCATAGGGTTCAACCACATGGATTTCCTTTCTCGGATCCTTTATTCCTGCCATATCATAAGCCATCCTGGCTGCATACTCCACATATTTCGGATAATAAAGGTCTCTATTTGTCCAATAAGAAGTATCAAGACACCATCCCACACCATCAATCCATATGGGCTTATCAGTTCTCCTCTTAACCTCATGCTCTGAAGCAATTACAATAGCAGCAGCTCCATCTGTTACAGGTGATACCATCAACCTGTAAACTGGGTAAGCAATGACTTCTGAATCAAGAATATCCTTAACAGTGTAATTTCCGGCAATCCCTTTTTGGCTGCAAGGATGATCCATTCCATTTTTTTTATTCTTCACAGCCACAAGAGCAATTGTTTCAAGTGGTATTTTATGAACTTTCATATACCTCATCATTTCAAGGGAAAATATCCACAAGAGATTTACTCCGAGAGGTCTTTCAAGAAATTGATCATAAATTGAATTAAAAGCTCCCTGGGGATGAGGCATCGTAGAAGACATTTTTTCTTCAGCAACAACAAGACAGGTATCAAAAATACCACTTGAAACAAGATAAAAACCGTGGATTATTGCGAAAACACCAGAACCTCCTCCAACATATGACCTCATATAAGGTTTTCTTTTGCCACCTGCTCCATCGGAGAGCCAGTCACCCTTCATATGTACTCCATCAAAAGCATCAGGCGCAGTTGACATTACCACACAATCAATCTCACTTATGTCCATTCTTGCATCTAAAAGAGCCATCTTTGCTGCTTCAAAAGCAAGTTCTTTACCTGTTTCTTTTGCTCTCCTCATAAATTTTGTCATTCCTGCCCCAAGTATTGCTACCTTCTGTGCCATTTTAACCCTCCCTTTTTAAAATTAAAACACCACCACTTGAAGAAGGAAATCCCTTCCAGGAGGCTACTAAAGCAGTCTCAGGGTCTTTTAACTGAACATTAAAAGCACTACCCCTTAGCTGTAAAATCGCATCATAAATAGCCCTTGCACCATTCATTAAAGAAAAATTTCCATTTCCCAAATTTCCACCTGTTGTATTAACAGGAAATTCTCCACTCAAATCATAAAAACCTTCCTTCAAGAGAAAAGCTGATTCTCCATACCTTGCAAGAGAAAGTGCTTCAAGATGCTGCAATTCCTTATAGGAGAAAGTATCATCAACTTCTGCAAAATCTATCTCTTTAACAGGATTTCTAATACCTGCCATTGAATAAGCATTTCTTGCTGCAACACTCATATACTCTGCATCACCTTCCCATCTTTCAATATTCGGTGTAAACTGTGCAAAACCAACCCCTTTTATTCTTATTAAATCCCTGTTTCTTTCCTTTGCCACTTCCTCACTTGCTACCACAATTACACATGCTCCATCGGCATTTTCAGAAATATCAAACTCTCTTAAAGGTTCTGATACAGGTTTAGAAAGTAAAACTTCTTCAGGCGAAATTATGGAGCCAAAAGGACTTCTACCGAACAAAAGAGCATTGGCTTTATTTTTTGAAACAACCTGAGCAGTATCCAGTTCATCGTAATTTCTTGAATCAAGAAACATCGCCATCTCAAGACCAACAAAGCCATAAGGATTAATTTCAAGAGGACGAATATAAACAGGATCAAGAGCCATTGAGAGTAAATGATGGTGATTTTTAATATTTGACAATTTAGAATGGGATTCCAGAACACCAATCTTAAAATACCCTGTTTTAATCTGTGCATACAGAGAAGCAATACCGGTAACAGCATCAGCACATATCGTATGAACTGGTTTTAAAACCGCACCAAGTTGATCAGGGACATATTCATCAAAAATAGAGGTCCCTTCCTCAAAATCTTCTGATAAAGAGACAAAAGTGCCGACATCCCTTGGTTCTATTCCTGCATCCATATATGCTTTCTCTGCAGCTTCATAAATAAGCTCTCTAAAACTAACATCAGGGGAAATTTTACCTCTTGTAGCCATTCCCACTCCTATTATATAAACATTCATTTTATGAAAATAAGTTTAAGGGAATAGAACCTGTTATAATTGATTATAAAATAAGTTATGAACCAGTGGCAATAGCAAGAGCAAAAACTACTTTTGCGCCTTTCAATTTTAAAACTCTTCCACATTCTTCAAGAGTTTTTCCGGAAGTAAAAACATCATCAAAAAGCAGAACTCTTTTATCAATTATTTCCTTGCTTTTAATAACTTTGAAGGCATCCCTAACATTTTCCTCCCTTTTTTTAATTTCTTTAATTCTTGATTGTGGTTTTGTAGGCTTTAACCTTATTAAAATATCCTTTCTATAATTTATTTTTAAATTTTTTTTCACACCTTCAAGAATTAAAACATTCTGATTAAATCCCCTTTCCCTTTCCTTTGATGGATGAAGCGGAACAGGAATTATTAAATCAAATGCAGGCAAAACTTTTTCAATTTTTTCAATCACAAAGGGAAGGAAAAATTCTGAAATTTTTGTATATCTTTTGAATTTATAACTCTCTATTAACTCTTTGATTACATCATTATAATTGAAAATTGCATAAACCTCATCAATATATTTTAATTTTATGCTACATTTATGTCCCTTTAAAGTCCTGCCACACCTTTTACAAAAAGGAGGATATATTTTTGACCTTAAAATTAATTCTAAACAATCTTTACAGAAAAATTTATCTTCCTTTAAATTATCACAGATTAAGCAAAGGGGAGGAAAAAAGAAATTTAAAATATCTTTAATAATCAGTTTTAACACACATATAATTATAAAATAATGAACAAAGAAATTTATATATTCCCCACCTGTATTGGAAATTTAGTTTACAAAGATTTAATAAAAAAAACATTAAAGTTTCTTAAAGAAAATGAAAGGGAGGCTCAAATTTTGAATAAACCTTTTTGTTGTGGACAGGTGTTTTATAACACAGGAAATTTTATAAAAGCAAAAAAAATAGGTCGCTCAATTTTAAAGGAATGGAAAAACAAAAAAATTTTATTTTTTTCTGGTTCATGCCTTGAATATGTTTTAAAAAATCTACCATCACTTACAGAAGAAAAAATTTCTTTCTCTGCTGATGAAATTACCAATTTTTTAATTAAAGAAAAAAAATTAAAAGTGCCTTTTGAGTTTCATATTTCCTGTCATTTAAAAATTTTTAAAAACAAAAATCCGGAATTCCTCGGTTGCTGCGGATTTGGCGGAGTATTTTCTTCTATTTACCCGGAAACCTCTGAAAAAATTCTTAAAGCAAAATATAAAGAAGGAGAAATCATCTCCATTGAACCAGGATGTTCTTTGCATATGAAATCAAAGGGCTTTGAAGTAATTCACCCTTTAGAAAAAATTTTAATTTATGGAAAATAATAGAGTTTTAACAAATATAAAAAGAGCTTTTGATAAAAGAAACATCTCCATTTCAGAAAT
>CBFGJR010000209.1:0-11210 GCA_965649145.1 Caldifarciminota bacterium
TCCAGTACAGAGGAGTGATGACGGATATTTCGCATACAGGGGACTTGATATATTCACAAAATTTGGATATCCCTTTTTCTCGGATACTATTACCGGGATTGAATTTGCTGGTGGTATAGCTCTTGGATACTTTTTGCCAAATCAGGGAATTGAAAGAAAGGATCCAAAGTTTGTTCAATATGGTTTTCCCATGTATATACCTCAAAGTGGACAATTCTGGTCAAGTTTAATGCTGGGGTTGAAGCTTCAGGTTATAAATTTTAATGGGCTTTTAGGGTTTTTTCAGAATGGTAATCCTTCCAAGGAGAGAGATGTTTTTCCGGTTCTTTGGTATGACTTTGACCAGAGTGGAAAAGCAAAGATTGATACAATTTATAGAAGGAAAGATGATTTTAAAGATTTTACGAGATTACCTTTTGGATTTAATATAACTCTTTCAGCAGGGCCCTATGTGGATTTTATAGCTGACCTACACGGGGTTTATTTTACTGAATTGAGAGATAATCTTCTTGCTATAACCCCGGGAGTTAGGTTTAAAACTCCAGGTGGAGTGATATTTGATTTTGCAGTTGATGCAAGACTAAAAACCTTAACTGGTTCTCAGATTTCAGTATATTCTCATGATAGAAATTTATTCACTTACATACCGGATTGGAGATTTATTTTTGTTATGTCAAATGTTTATAATGTTCTTCCCAAAAAAGTAGTACCGCCTCCTCCTCCACCTCCGCCTTCACCAAAACTTGCAAAAGTAAGTGGTAAAATTTATGATGTTTCTACAGGTGAACCTCTTGTTGCACAGGTAATTCTTGAAGGAACTGATAAACCTGGAATTTCCTCAGATCAAAATGGATTATATTCCATAGAACTTGAACCGGGTAGTTACACTTTATTTGTGGAAAAAGAGGGTTATGCCTGGATGAGAAAAAGTTTTGTTATAAAAGAGGGTGCAGAGCTTGTTCTTGATTTTCCTTTAAAGAAGAAGGAATTAATACTTGTTACTGGAAAAATAATTGATAATATTACCGAGACTCCACTTGGTGCTAAGGTAACTATTCCTGAAACTGGATTTGAGGGTGCAATAAGTGATCCAGAGACAGGCATTTATAAGTTAAAATTGCCACCTGGTTCGTATATTCTTAAAGTTGAGGCAGAGGGTTATCTTGCTGAAAATGTTCCGGTTGTCCTTAAAGAGGGTGAGCCCTTGGTAAAAGATATAAGACTTAAAAAAAAGGCAGAAAAGGGTACTGTAATAAGGTTGCAGAATATTTATTTTGATACAGGTAAGGCAACAATAAAGCCTGAATCTTATCCAATACTTGATAGGGTGGCTGAATTTTTAAAATCAAATCCCAAAGCTGTTGTAGAAATTCAGGGTCACACAGATTCGGTAGGTTCTGATAGCTATAATATGCGTCTTTCCCAGGCAAGAGCAGAATCAGTGAGAAACTATCTTATAAGTTTTCATCAAATTGATCCTTCAAGACTGATTCCAAGAGGCTATGGGGAGACAATGGCAATAGGAGATAATTTAACAAGAGAAGGAAGAGCTATGAATAGAAGAGTTGAATTTAAAGTTTTAAGTACAGGGGAATAAAAAATAGGTAAAAAGTTCTTTCTCTTTAAGTCGGGTGGGCGTGTAAAGGTTTAAAATTCTACTTCAAAGGGTAAAGATAGGTAAAAACCCTGACCGTATTTAACACCTATTTTCTTTAATGTTTCAAGTTCTTCCTCCTTTTCTATTCCTTCTGCTACAACTTTTGCTTTTATTTTTTCACCAAAATTTAATACCATTTCTAGTAAATTCTGTTTTATCATATCCTCATGAATATTTCTGACAAGTACCATATCATATTTGAGATAGTCTGGATTTAATTCTGCTAAGGTTTGTAAAGAAGAATAACCAACTCCTACATCGTCTATTGACAGTTTAATTCCTCTTTCTTTTAAAAGATTTATATTTTCTTTTAAAACATTAAAATCAGTGATGGCAAATCTTTCAGTTAATTCAATTACAATTCTTTCTGAATTTATATCCAGTTCTTTAATATTTTCAAATAACTCTTCTACATAAATATTTTTTTTATTTTGAAGAATTTTTGATGAAACATTTAAAAATATTTTGTATCTATCATCAGGTAATTTTTTTGACATTAATAAGGCTTTCCATCTGCAAAGTTTTTCTAAATTTTCAAGTTCATTAAGTTCGTCTGCTACGGAAAATAAAGCTGTTGGCATTTCCAATTCTGTTCCCATCGGACCCCTTGCTAGAGCTTCATATCCATATGTTATTTTATTACTTGTGATATTGTATATAGGTTGAAATACCATTCTTATTTCGGAGGTTCTTAATATTTTTCTGAATAGAGATTTTATATTGGATTTCATCTTAGTTTCTGTTTTTGTGTGTTCAATTTTTACCTCATTTATTGCCTGGTATATTATTCTCTCTGTTCTCTTTAATGGGTCGAATCTAATTTCTTTTAATGTTATTGCTATTGGAGCTGGAATGATTTTTTCGGTTTCATTTTTAAATTTGGTTATAAATTTTTTTACATCGTGATTTTTTGGAAAAATAAGACAGATTAAACTGGAATAAGGTTCTGTTGTGAATATAATAGGGTTTTCATAAGGAGTAAATTCCATTGAAATTAGTTTTTTTGACAGATTGGAAAGATTTCTCATCCAGGAATCAAATACATCAAATCCAAATTCCTCTTCATAGATTGCGGATTCCAGAATCTGAACTATCATTATATTCACTTCTTTTTCTTTTTCAATGCGGTCTTTTATTGACTCAAGTACACTAATTAAAAGGGGAAGACCTGTTATTTCATCTTTCATAGTTTTTCAAAAATTTCTTTTATTCTGTTTTTTAATCCGTCAGGTTCAAAAGGTTTTACAATATAGGCTACGGCACCTTCCTTTATTGCTTTCAGCATATCCTGTGGTTCCTTAAGAATTGAAAAGATAACTACAGGAATTTCTTTCCCTTTTTCTTTTAAAAGACTTTTGAAGTCACGGAAGAGTTCCCAGCCGTCTTTCTCAGGCAATATTATATCAAGAAGAATAAGATCAAATTGAATGTCTTTATTCAAAAGTTCAATTGCTTGAGTGGGAGAATGCGCTTTTTCTACTGAATAGTCATCCTTTAATATCTCTTCAACTAAGGAGACCATATCTTCTTCATCATCAATTATTAAAATTCTTTTTTTATCCATTAAAAACCTCCTTTCTATTATTTTATATTTTTATATTTTTAATTTTCAATTAAAATAAAAAAAATAAATTATTTGAATTTTCATAAAAAGAGGAATTATATTTTATTTTAAAAGGAGGAGGGAATATGAAAAAAAATAAAATTGAAATTGTATGGTTTGGAAGAGGAGGAATGGGGGTTAAAACAGCTGCTTTACTTTTTGGTGAATCTTTTGTCCATAAGGGGAAATTTGTTCAGGCTTTTCCAGAATATGGTCCAGAAAGAAGGGGAGCACCTCTTTTTGCTTTTACAAGGATAAGTGAATATGAAATTAAAGGTCGCTACGGAATAAAAGATCCTGATATTGTTGTTGTAATCGACCCGCGACTTTTAAAGACAGAAAGTTTTAAAAGTTTCATTAAAAATAATACAATTCTTCTTATCAATACAGATGTTAGTCCACAGGAATTGAAGAAAAATTTAAATTTAAAATCTGAAATTAAAACTGTGGATGCGACAGGCATTTCAAAAAAAATCTTTGGTAAAGAGATGCCCAATGCTCCACTTTTAGGTGCTCTTTTAAAGATTACAGGGCTTTTAACTCTTGAAGAATTTCTTTTTTTTGTAAAGGAAAGGTTAATGGATAAATATGATGAGAGGGTAGTGGAAAAAAATATTGAAGCAATAAAACTGGCTTACAAGGAGGTTAAGGAATGAAAATTAAAACCTGGAGGGAACTTGATGAGGGAGCTGTTATAAAAAATGTTCCCACATCTCTTGAATATAAGACAGGTGGATGGAAAAAAGAATATCCTTTCTTTAATTTTGAAAAGTGTACCCACTGTTTACTTTGCTGGCTTTATTGCCCCGATTTTGTTATTAAGGTAAAAAACGGGAAAGTTTTTAAATTCGATCTTGATTACTGTAAAGGTTGCGGTATATGTAAAAGTGTATGTCCCAAGGAAGCTATTGTTATGAAGGAGGAAAAAATATGAAAATAGATACAAAAAAAATAGTAGCAATGACCGGAAACGAGGCAGCCGCTTATGCCTTGAAACAGATAAATCCCGATGTTGTGGCAGCTTATCCAATTACCCCCTCTACTGAGATAATTCAGATTTTTTCAAGATATGTGTCAGATGGAGAAGTTGATACAGAATTTATTCCTGTGGAATCAGAACATTCTGCAATTTCTGTATGTATAGGAGCTTCTGCTGGAGGTGCAAGGGTTATGACTGCAACAAGTTCTCAGGGTCTTGCTCTTATGCATGAGATTCTTTATATAGCCTCCTCTCTTAGATTACCTGTTGTTATGATTGTTGGAAATAGAGCTCTTTCAGGTCCTATAAATATTCACTGTGATCATTCCGATAGTATGGGTTCAAGAGATTCTGGCTGGATACAGATTTATTGTGAGAATGCCAATGAAGTGTATCATACTATTATTAATGCTGTTAAAATTTCTGAAAGGATAAATCTTCCATCAATGGTAATGATGGATGGTTTTATCGTTACCCATGGAATGGAAAATGTTTTAATTCTTGAAGATGAAGAAGTTCGTGAATTTTTGGGTAAAAGAGAACCTTTATACTCTGTTTTAGATTTTAAAAATCCCATCACTGTGGGTCCTCTTGCTCTTTCCGACTACTATATGGAACATAAAAGATCTCAACTTGAAGCAATTTTAAAATCTAAGAAAATTATAAGTGATGTTTTTGAAGAATATAATAGAAAATTTGGACTTAATATTCCTTCTTTTACTGAAGAGTATTTTTTAGATGATGCTGAGATAGCAGTAATTGTGATGTCTTCTGCTGCTGGAACTTTTAAAGAGGCAGTGGATTTATTGAGGGAAAAGGGTGAAAAGGTTGGGATTTTAAGACTCAAAATTACAAGACCTTTTCCTTATGAAATTTTAAGAAAAAAACTTGAAAATGTAGAAGTGATTGGAGTGATGGATAGAGCAGAGACTTTCAGCACTATGGGTGGTCCTGTTTCAATAGAGGTAAAAGCAGCACTTTATCCCGCTTTTAAAAGACCTATTGTTCAAAGTTTTATTTTTGGACTTGGTGGCAGGGAATTCAGTTTAGATGATGCCCTTAAAGTTTTTGATACTTTAAAGAAGATAAAAGAAGATAAAAATATTGAAGAGGAATTTATATACATCGGATTGAGAGAATAGGAGGGAAAGAAATGAAAAAAATACTTTCTTTAAAAGAACTTTCGGAAAGGAATACAGGTCTTACCTCAGGTCATAGAGCCTGTAGTGGTTGTGCCTTTCCTTCGATTATTAAAATGATTGTTGCTTCTTCTGATTACCCTGTTGTTATATCAAATGCCACAGGCTGTCTTGAAGTTGTTTCAACAATTTACCCTTATTCTTCCTGGAGTGTTCCTTGGATTCATGTAGCCTTTGAAAATGCGGCAGCTGTTATATCAGGTATTGAATCTGCCTATAAGGTTTTAAAAAGGAAAGGATTGATACCTTTTGATGATAAAATAAATTTTATAGTTATAGGTGGAGATGGAGCAACTTATGACATAGGTTTACAGTCACTTTCTGGGTCTATTGAGAGAGGTCATAACTTTCTTTATGTTCTATATGATAATCAGGCTTACATGAATACAGGTGTTCAGAGGTCCTCAGCAACACCTTTTGGAGCAAATACGAGTACTTCACCTGCCGGTAAAAAAATTCCTGGTAAAATGCAGCATAGAAAAGATATTATAGAAATTATTGCTGCCCATGGAATTCAATATGTGGCCCAGGCATCACCCTCCCACTGGGGAGATTTTGTTAAAAAAGTAAGAAGGAGTTTTGAAATTGAAGGTCCCAAATTTATTGCTGCTATCTCACCTTGTGTTCCTGGTTGGGGTTATAAGGAAAGTGAGACAGTAGAACTTTCCCGTTTAGCTGTTGAAACATGTTTCTGGCCACTCTATGAGATAGAGCACGGTGTTTATAAAGTTAACTATAAACCAAAGGAGAAATTACCTGTAAAGGAGTTTCTTTTTAAGCAGGAAAGATTCAGTCATTTAAAGGGTAGAGAGGATTTAATTGAAGAAATTCAGAAAAAAGTTGATGAAAAATGGGAAAGACTTTTAAAACTTGATGGTAAAAAAATTTTCTAAAATTAAAATTGAATAAATTTTAAAAATCATTTGAAATTTTATTAAGTTACTGTTATATTTTCATTTAAATATCAAATTGTTAAAGGAGGTATATATGAAATTAAAGGATTTTTCAGTAAGAATTGCAGGTCTTGCAGGTGATGGTTCCCTTTTAGCAGGGGAAGTCCTTGCTTATACTTTAAAGAGAAGGGGACTTTATACAGTTTCTGTAAGAGACTTTCCTTCTAACATAAGAGGATTACCCACAAGTTTAACCATAAGGGCGAATATAGATAGAATTTTTTCATGGAATGATTACATAGATGCACTTATTGCTCTTGAATCAAGGGCAGTATATAAACATTTAAATGACATTAGAAGTGAAGGTGTTATTTTAATAGATGAAGACTTTAAACCTGAAAATCTTGGAAGAGATGATGTCTATTTATATTCTGTTCCTTTAAGAAAAAAAGCGAGGGAGATGTTCAAAAAGGAAATTTTTAAGAATATAATAGCACTTGGATTCCTGGGTTATGTTTTTAGCATTGAACCTGATGAAATTAAAAATTCCATTATTTTCTATTTACGAGGGAAAAGCGGAGAAATCTTGGAAAATAATATAAAAGCCTTAGAAGAGGGTTATTCTTTTGCTAATAACCTTTTGAAAAAGAGATATGAAATTGAAAAATCTACTGATCCAGGAAGATATTTTTTGTCTGGGAATGAAGCAGTAGCTCTTGGGGCTATTGCAGGTGGATGCAGGTTTTTTGCTGCATATCCCATAACTCCATCCACAGAAGTTTTTGAATTTCTTGCAAAACATATGCCGAAGTACGGGGGAGTTACAATCCAGTGTGAGGATGAGATAGCCTCAATTAATATGGCTCTTGGAGCATCCTTTGCAGGAGTAAGGTCTATGACTTCAACAAGTGGTCCAGGAATGGCACTTAAAACTGAAGCTCTTTCCCTTGCTTCAATGGCAGAGGTTCCTATTGTTATTTATCATGCCCAGAGAGGAGGCCCATCAACAGGATTACCCACAAAAACCGGTCAAGAAGATTTAAATCATATTCTTTTTGCAGGTCATGGTGATGTTTCAAGAGCTGTACTTGTTCCATCTACACCTGAAGAAAGTTTTGAGTTTACTTTTAGAGCTTTTAACATTGCTGAGAAATATCAGATTCCTGTGATTGTATTATCAGAACAGGCAATTTCCCAGAATCAGCAAACAGTAGATGGGCTTCCCTACGATGAAAACGCTAAATGGGAAAGAGGTAAAATTTTAAGTGACGAGGAGGTTTTGGAATACATAAAAGCTGGAAGAACTTATGAAAGATATGAAATAACAGAAGATGGTATTTCTAAGAGGGCTTTCCCTGGGACAAGAGGAATCATTGTAAGGTATAATTCCAATGAAAAAACCCCTGATGGTTTTATTGATGAGGAAAATGAATATAGAAAAGAGATGGTTAAAAAGCGTTTGAGAAAACTTGAGAGGATTATTGAGGATGTACCTGAACCTGAATTTTATGGAAATAAAGAATCTCCCAATATTTTGATTGGTATAGGTTCATCTCTTGGACCAATGAAAGAAGCAGTGGATAGGTTGAAAGAAGAAGGAATTGAAATATCTTATCTTAGATTGAGGTGTTTAATGCCTCTTCAGGAAGACCTTATTTATTCTCTCACACATGATAAAAATGTTTTTGTATGCGAACTTAATTCTTTTTCTCAACTAAAAAATTATCTTTTAAGGATATGGGGAAGAAAGGAAAATGTTTATTCAATTAAGAAATATTCAGGATTTCCTTTTAAACCCTTTGAAATAGTAAGTGAAGTTAAAAAATTTCTAAAAAAGGAGAATTAAGATGGAAAAACTTTTAAACTTTGAGATAAATTCAGTTAAGGTTTATGAAGGTAAAAAGAGTACCTGGTGCCCTGGTTGCGGTGATTTTGGAGTCTTGTCTACTTTAAAACAGGCACTTTTTGAACTTGGAATTTCACCCTATGAAGTTGCTGTTATAAGTGGAATAGGATGTTCTTCAAAATTTCCCGATTACATTAATACCAATGCCTTTCATACAATTCATGGAAGACTTATTCCTGTTGCTACTGGCGTTAAACTTGCAAATCAGAAGTTAAATGTGATAGTTACAGGTGGAGATGGTGATGGTTATGGAATAGGTGGTAATCATTTTATTCATGCCTCAAGGAGGAATATAAATCTTACTTATATTGTTATGAATAATGAAATTTATGCTCTTACCAAAGGGCAGGTAGCTCCTACATCTCCTTATGGCTTTGTAAAGGGTACAACTCCTTATGGTTCAAAGGATAACCCTATTGAACCTTGTTTACTCTCTCTTTCAGCAGGAGCCACATTTGTGGCAAGGGGTTTTTCAGGTGATACAAAAAATTTAAAGGAATACATAAAACAGGGCATAAAACATAAAGGCTTTTCCCATATTGATGTATTGTCCCCATGTGTTACTTTTAACGAAGAGTATTCATATGATTATTTCAGGGAAAATATAGAATTATTAAATGGACCATTTGGAAAAAGGGAAGAAGCAATTCTAAATATTATGGAAACATGGAGAAAGGGTAAAATTCCTGTTGGAATTTTTTATGTTGAAGAAAAGAAATATTATGAACTGGACATCTTTGGAAAAGAAGATTACTCAATAGTGGAAGAGTTCAAAAGGCAAAAAATGCCTTCAAAGGAAGAACTTTTAAGTCTAATAGAAAACAAAAAATGAAAAAGGGGGGAATTTCCCCCCTTTAAAAAATTTAAATAATGAATACTAATTAAGGAGATGCTAAACCGTAATGCTCGTAATTCTTTTTAATGAAACTTTTCCACTTTTCAGGGACAGCATCTTCTGCATAAATTGCCTGTACAGGACAAACTGATTCACAAGCTCCACAATCAATACAAACCTGGGGATTTATATAAAGTTGATCTATACTTTCGTATTCTGGTTCATCTTTTCTTGGATGTATGCAATCTACAGGGCAAACCTCCGTGCAGGCTGTATCTTTAACTCCAATACAGGGTTCGCAAATAATATATGTCATTATGTCCTCCTTATTTTGTGCCGGAGGAGGGATTTGAACCCTCACCTCCTTAACGGAGAGCGGATTTTGAGTCCGCCGCGTCTTCCTTTCCGCCACTCCGGCAATTTTTGAATAAAAATTATACCCTCTTATTATGTGCAATTTTCCTTAATTTTATCTGGAACAGGAATTGCATTTTTTTAAATTGAAAAAGGAGGTTTGAAAATGGAAAAAATAAAACTCATAGGAATAATTACTATAATTCCCCTTTTATGGGGATGCATAATTAAAGAAGAAAATATATACCCCTACTACCCTCTGGAACTTGATACAATCCCACCTTCAGCACCAAGGGGACTTTATTCTGTCACAGGTGACCACAAAGTCTATCTTTATTTTCTTCCAAATCCTGAAAAAGACCTTGCAGGATATTTTGTATGGAGAGGTTTCTCTTATGAAGGACCCTATGAGAAAATAGCAAATCTTCCACCTTCAAGAACAAGTTTTATTGATTATGATGTTCAAAATGGAATAACCTACTATTATGCTGCATCTGCTTATGATACAGCAGGAAATGAATCTGAACTTTCACCAGAAGTTGTATTTGATACTCCAAGACCTGATGGTGAGGATGTTTTGTGGAGTTATCTTATTTATCCTGATTTTTCTGGATTTGATTTTTCAAATCAGTCAGTATGTTCCTATCTGTCGCCATCCTGTGATTTTTATTATAAGTATGATACCTTAGATAAAGTTGGTTATATAATTGTTCCTGATACACTTACATGGATTCAGGATATGGGGTACGCGGAGATTTTTGATGAGGTAAGTTATGCACCTACGGAAGGGTGGTCAAAGTTAGGGATTCTTGAGGCAATTGAAGGGCATATTTATGTTTTCTGGACAAAAGATAATCATTTTGCAAAAATAAGAATTTTAAATTTAGGGAATAGATTAGTTTTTGAGTGGGCTTATCAGATAGATGAGGGAAATGGAGAACTTTCATTACCCTTTGAAGGGTTAAAACCCCTTAAAATTAAATAAGGAGGTATAAAATGAAAAAGTTATTTTTAATATTAATTCTCTCATTTCTTGCCTTAAAGGCAAGGATGGTAGATGTTTGGGTTGAAGATGGTCCTAAGGCTATATACACAGCAGGAGAAAGATTAAAGATTAATGTTATATCAAAAACTGATGGTTACCTTTACTTATATAATATTGATCCTAATGGAAGAGCAAAACTAATCTTTCCCATCGGTAGACCTGTATATATTCATGCAGGTGTACATTATGTTTTACCCGATGATTTTTACGATGATATTGAATGGTTCTCCTCCTATGACCCTGGAGTTGAATATATTTATGCAGTAGTTGTTCCCTACCCTGTATATGATATGCCCATTGATTGCTTTGAACCTCTACCCCCTGAATCCTATATATATTATGATTATGACGATATAAGATTCACAGTGGTTTTCAGTTTTAGACCACCTTTCTGGTTTCCAAGGGTTTATTTTGGTGCTTGGACAAGTTATTATGTAATTCCAAGGTATTATGTATATCATCCTGCACCCTGGTATTGCTATGATTGCCACCATCCACATGTTTTTGTTCATTTTTACTTTGACTTCTGCCCTCTATATGATATAAGAGTTTATGAATACAGATATGTATATGTTCCAAGATATATAAAATACACACCACCCAGATACAGGGTCAGAACAAGATGGGAATTTTCAAAAGAAATTACACCTGAAAAGAGAATTCGCTTACAGGAAATAGAAAAGGAAACAAGAATAAGAGTTAGAGAGAAAGGAATTGTGGAAGGTAAGCCTGTAAGGAG
>CBFGJR010000210.1:0-11191 GCA_965649145.1 Caldifarciminota bacterium
TTTCGGATTTTCACAAATAACCATAACACGCCCTTTCCGGCGTATAATTCTACATTTTGCACAAATTTTTCTTACCGCACTTCTTACTTTCATAGTTTTTAATTTTTTTAAAAAGTCATTTTATTATAACATAAAAATTTTTAAAAATCAAGTACTCTATAAATTAAAAAACATATCTTAAAGAAAACCTGTAATTATCAGTATCAAAATCATAAATGGGTGAATCAACTCCTACATCAAAGGAAAATTTACCAAGTTTAATACCACCACCAAACATAGGACCTTTTCTTACACCTTCTGCATCATGAAAATATCCTATTCTCAGAGAAACAAAATCATAATAAGTAAATTCAAGCCCAACATGCTTCCATGCTTCCCACCATACATAACTAAACCCCTTTTCATCCCAATCTCCTTTCAAATTTACAAGAATCTTTGTTATATCAGTAGCAAGAATAAATCTTATTGCTTCACTTTCATAAAGGGGCATTGCTAAACCAACTTTTAAAGTTCTCGGAAGAGGATCCTCCCCACCACCCTGTCTTGTATACCTTATCCCCGGTCCAAAATTCAGAAGAGAAAAACCTAAGGAAAAATAAGGCAAAATCTCCTCCTCTTCTGAAAAAACAAACTTTTGAAGAAGACCAAAATCAAAAGCATAGGTAATGCCTGTCCCTCCACCACCTGATTCAGGAAAAACTCTCTTAACAAGCCAATCAGGCGCAAGGAATGAATATATAAACCTGGCACCTATTCCTACCCCCAGATTTTTATAAACTTCATATCCATAATTTAAGGTAACAGCAAAATCAAAATTAACAAATCGGGCAATCGGAGCATCACTTCCTTCAATGTATGCCTCTGTTTCCCCTGTTGTTAAATATATAATATTTCCCCCAAATGAACCAAGTTCACCCATAGGTTTAATAAATCCAAAAAACTCATAATACATATCAGGCCATAATCCGGTTAACCAGTTTGAATGCTGAAGAGAAACTTCAAAATTCTTAATAAAGGGAAGACCTCCAGGATTATAAAAAGTAGCAGTTGCATCATCGGAAACAGCAGTAAAAGCAGCTCCCATACCTACAGCCCTTGCTCCAGGAAAGATTGTTAAAAAAACAACCGCAGCATCATTTGCTGAGGAAAAAAGATAAATAGGGAAAATTGAAAGTAGTAAAAAATTTTTAATTTTTTTCATAATTTCCTCCTTCTTAATTATAATTTTAAAAAATATAAAAATCAAGAAAAATGAACCTATACAGTTAAAATTAAAGAAAAAGAAAACCTATAATTCTTAAAATTTATTATGAAATTTTCCAAAAGAATAAAAAAGTTCCCACACTATTTTTTTGAGGAACTTGATAAGTTAAAGAAAAAATACAAGGAAAACCTTATTGATATGGGAGTTGGTGACCCTGATATCCCTGCACCAGAAGAAATAATAGAAATTTTAATTAAAGAGGCTAAAAATCCTGTATTCCACAGATACTCCCCATACCAGGGCTATAAATTTCTTAAAGAGGCAATAAAATATTATTATGAAAAAAGATTTTCTGTTAAATTAAAGGAGGAAGAAATACTTGTTCTTATTGGCTCAAAGGAAGGATTAAGCCACCTTGCCTTTGTTATGCTTGAAGAAAATACATATTCCCTTATACCAGATCCAGCCTACCCTGCCTATGAACTCGCCTCAAAAATAGGAGGTGCAAATGTATATAAAATGCCATTAAAAGAAAAAAACTCCTTTTTACCCCTTTTATCAAAAATTCCGGAAAAGGTACTTAAAAAAACAAGATTAATGTATCTGAATTATCCAAATAATCCAACAGGAGCAGAGGCGAATTACGAATTCTTTAAAGATACCCTCAAACTTTCTAAAAAATATGATTTCTGTCTTGTAAATGATTTATGTTATGCTGAAATTTATGAAGAAAAAGAACCTATTTCCCTTTTACAGGTAGGTAAAAAAAATTGTGTTGAGTTCAACTCCCTATCAAAAACCTTCAATATGACAGGTTTTAGAATTGGTTTTGTATGCGGGGATGAAAAAATCATTCAAAACCTTGCAAAATTTAAAACAGTTATTGATAACTGTCAGTTTGGGGCAATACAGAAGGCAGCAGAATTTGCCCTTTTAAATTTTGAAAGATTAAATAAACCAATAAGAGAAAAATATAAGGAAAGGCGAAGAAAACTGAAAAACACTCTCAAGGAAATAAAAATGAACTTCTTTGATTCCCAGTCAACTTTTTATATATGGGCAAGACCAGAAGGATTTTCAAGTTATGATTTTTCAATTCAATTTCTTAAAAACAAAAGGGTTCTTACTGTTCCAGGGGAAGGATTTGGTAAAGAGGGGAAAGGTTTTATAAGGTTCAGTGTCACAATTCCTGATGATAAATTAGAGGAAAGTTTAAATAGATTAAAGGAGTTTTACAAAATTGATAAAAGTTTATAAATTCGGTGGAGAAGTTTTAAAAAATATAAGAAGAATTAAACTGACAGCAAAGGAAATTGAAAAAGAGATAAAAAAGGGAATTAAACCAGTTGTTGTGGTCTCAGCAATGGGTGATACAACCGACCACCTTATTGAACTTTCAAAAAGAATATCAAAAAATCCTGATAAAAGGGAGCTTGATATGCTCTTAACAGCAGGAGAAAGAATTTCAATGTCCCTTTTTTCAATGGCTTTAAGGGAAAGAAAAATAAGGTCAAGGTCTCTTACAGGCTCTCAGGCAGGTATTTTAACTGATACAAAACACAGTTCAGCACAGATAATAGAAATAAGGGGAAAAAGAATCATTGAAACCTTAGAAAGGGGAGAAATTCCCATTATAGCTGGATTTCAGGGAGTAAGTATAGAAAATGAAATTACAACCCTTGGAAGGGGTGGTTCTGATTTAACTGCAGCAAGTTTAGCAGTATTCCTTAAAACAAAGGATGTTATATTCTATAAGGATGTTGATGGAATTTATGCTTTGTCGCCCAAGATTGTAAAAAAATCAAAAAAAATTAAGGAATTATCCTTTGAGGAAATGCTCTTTTTATCAGAATATGGTGCAGAGGTTTTAAATCCAAGAGCAGTGGCAATTGGCATGAAGTATGATTTAAAATTTTATGTTAAAAAATTAAACAGAGAGGATTATACTATGATAAAAAATGAGGCAATTGAGGCACCCTATGTGAAGGCAATTGTTATGAAAAAAGGGGTATCTTTACTTTTACTTGAAAAGGCAAAAGAAAATTTCAGTATACCGCAGACAGCAAGTTATTTAAATGAAAAAAATATAAATGTTTTATTTTTTATTCATGGAATAAGGGATGAAAGGGGAGTTGACCTTTCCTTTGCTCTTGAGACTAAAAAATTAGATAGAGAAATTCTAAGAGAACTCAAAGGACTTTATAATCCCTTGAAAATAAAAGTTATGAAAAAAATGGGAATATTAACTCTTGTTGGATATGGAATTGGGGACTCTCCCTTTATCCTTGAAGAATCAATGAAAGAATTACAGAAAAATAAAATTCATATTTATGCGATATTTTCTTCAAGACCAGGAATAATTCTACTTTTAAAGGAAGATGAACTTTTAAGTTCTTTAAAAATACTCTCAAAAAAATGGAACCTAACATCTTAAGGATAATAGAGAAAAAAAGGGATGGAGAAACCTTAACAGAGGAAGAAATTAAATTTTTTGTTGAAAAAACAGTAAAAGGTGAAATTCCTGACTATCAGATTTCAGCCCTTTTGATGGCTATATACTTTCAGGGATTGAATGAAGATGAAACCTTCTTTCTTACACAGACAATGAGGGATTCCGGAAAAGTAATAGATATTCTCGGAGTATCACCTCTTCTTGATAAACATTCAACAGGAGGAGTCGGAGATAAAGTTTCCCTTGCTCTTGCTCCTATAATGGCATCCTTAAATGTTTATATACCGATGATTTCAGGAAGAGCCCTTGGACACACCGGGGGTACTGTTGATAAAATGGACTCAATCCCGGGTTATAGAACAGATTTAAGTATTGAAGAATTCAGAAAAATTGTTAAAAAAACAGGTTGTTCAATAATAGGTCAATCGGAGGAAATTGCTCCTGCTGATAGAATAATTTACTCAATAAGGGATGTAACAGGGACAGTGCCTTCAATTCCTTTGATAACAGCAAGTATCCTTTCAAAAAAATTATCAATAAATCTTGATGGAATTATTTTTGATGTAAAAACTGGTTCAGGAGCATTTATGAGAAAATATGAGGATGCGAAAAATCTTGCTGAATCCCTTGTAAGTGTGGCAAAGAAAATGGGGGTCAATGCAAAAGCCCTTATAACTGACATGAATGAACCCCTTGGATTTATGGTAGGCAATCGTCTTGAGGTTATGGAAACAATTTTTTATTTAAATGGAGCGGAAATAAAAGATTTAGATATAGTAGTTAAAAATCTATGTGCCCATTTACTTTTAATGGCTAAAAAGGTAGATAATCTTGATTCAGGCAAGGAGATGGTTGATAATGTAAGGAAAAATGGAAAGGCATTAAACAAATTTTTTGAAATGATAAGGGAACATGGGGGAAACACAGAACTTCTTGAATTTTCAAGAATTGATGATTTTATAAAAGCAAACTGCATTGAATTTGTTGAATCTGAAGCTGAAGGATACATAACAAGAATGGATGCAAAACTTGTAGGAGAGGCTGCAAGAATCCTTGGTGCAGGAAGATTTAAAAGGGAAGATAAAATTGACCCCCTCGCTGGAATTGTATTGCACAAAAAGGTTGGTTCCTATGTTAAAAAGGGTGAGAAAATATTTGAAATAAGATGTAATGATGAAAGTAAAATTGAGAAGGCAAAAAACATTTTAAGGAATTCCATGGACTTTGATTTAGAGAAACCTGAGGAGAGGATACTTATCTATAGAGTTATTGAATAATGTTACCTTTAAGAGATAATATACCTTCAAGGAGATTCCCCTTCTGGACCTATACAATAATAATTACATGTGTGATAATATTTCTTTACGAGTTTTTATTACCTGAACCAGAGCAGAGAATCTTTATTTATGAAAACGGATTTATTCCATATCTTTTTTTTAAAGAACCTATAAAAAGACTTCCTACTTTTATCACTTCAATTTTCCTTCACGGAGGCTGGGCTCATTTATTTTTCAATATGCTTTACCTTCATATATTTGGTGATAATGTTGAAGATGTTCTTGGCTTTCTATGGTTTCCTTTGTTTTTTATTTCTGCTGGTATTGCAGGAACAATTCTTGAAATAATTTTTAATCCAGGACTTAATGTTCCTATGCTCGGTGCATCTGGAGCAATTTCAGGTGTTTTAGGTTTTTATTTTGTTTTATTCCCCTTTGCAAGAATTTTAACTTTTGTTATTTACTTCTTCTTCTGGGATATAGTTCCTATACCTGCTTTCTTATTCCTTGGTTTCTGGATTATATCACAATTCTTCAATGGTTTTTTATCACTTGGTTACTCCTTCACAAATATTGCTTTTTTTGCTCATATTGGTGGCTTTCTCTTTGGATTTTTTACTGCAAGGTTCTTTATAAAAAGGAGAAGATATTTCTTTTAAATGAGTCTTTTGATTCAAACTTTTTTAATTTTTTTAATTTCAATTTTTTCAGGTTTTGTTTTTGCCCTTTATAAAAAAATTCCCCTTTTCCCTGAAAATACAGAAGTTTACCTTCTTTCAAAAAAGTATCCTGAAATTTTATTCATTGATTCTGATAAACTTTTAAAACTAATTGGAAAGGATAATATCCTTCTCATTGATGCAAGGGAAAGGGAAGAATATTTAAGGGGGCATATAAAGGGGGCAATAAATGTTCCTTACAGTGAGTTTTATTCTGATCCCTTAAATTTTATTTCAATTCTTGATATAGAAAGAAAAATAATAATATATTGTGACGGAGGTTTTTGCGAACTTTCCTTTAAACTTGCTGAACTTTTAAAAGAAATAGGTTTTAAGGAACTTTCAATTTATACAGGTGGTTTTTATGAATGGAATAAAAAGGGGTACCCTGTTGAATAGGTTTTTTAATAAAGGTCTTTTACTATTTTTAGTTGAAGTTCTCTTAGGAATTTTATTTATATATTCAGGGTATACAAAATTAAATAATATTTTTGAATTTGCCTTGACAGTTGCAAAATACGGTATTTTACCTTTAAAAATTATAAATATATTTTCCTTAATTTTACCTTTTCTTGAAATTTTTTCAGGACTTTTTCTAATTACAGGATTTCTAAGGGAAGGTGCTTATTTTTCCTTGATTTTTCTTATTTTTATTTTTACAGTAGCAATACTTTATGTAATAATTAATGGTAAATTATTTGAGTGTGGTTGTTTTGAAATATTTGGAAGAGAATCCAAAACAGGTTTTATTGCTCTTTTAAGAAACTTAATAATTTTTTCACTCCTTCTTGTAGGTTTAAATTTTAGAAAAAAATTAAAGATATTGAATAAATAAGGAGAAAAAAAATGAAGGTAAAAGAAAAATTAAAAAAAGCAGTAATTCTTGCAGCAGGAACAGGTGAAAGATTAAAACCAATATCCAACAATATTCCAAAATCCCTGGTTAAAATTAAAGGTAAAGAGATATTGCTAAGAAATATAAAGAATCTGGAGAAACTCGTTGATGAATTTTTAATAGTAGTAAATCCAAAATTTTTTAAAAGATTAAAAGAGTTTGTTAAAAAAAATAAAATAAAGGCAAAAATTGTTATAAACAAATATCCTGAGAGGGAAAATGGTTATTCCCTTTATCTTTTGAAGGATTATATTGAAGATGGAGAAAAATTTATAGTTTTTATGGGTGATCATTTATATGAGAAGGATTTTTTAATGGAAGCAATAAATGGAGAAGGGCTTATAGTGGATGAAATTGGTAAATACATAGATAAAGATGAGGCAACAAAGGTTTATTATGAAAATGGTAAGGTTCTAAAGATTGGTAAAAATCTTGAAAAGTATAATGCCTATGATACAGGTTTTATTTTAATTGATAAAAATTTTCTTAAATTTGCCATAGAACTGGAGAGAAAAAAGGAAAAAATTACAATAAGTGAAATAGTTGAAATAGCAAAACTTGATATTTTTCCTGTTTCCGGGTATTTCTGGATTGACCTCGATACTCTTGAGGATGTAAAAAAGGCAGATAATTTTTTAGGAGAGGAGAATAAAGTTACTCTCTCCTGAGTTCTAAATCAATCTCCTTTCCTGATTCACAATCAAATTTTAAATTATCACAGGGACCTTTTATTACCATTCTATCCTGTGTTAACTCAATAATAGTAAAAATACGAGGTGGAAATCCACCAGGAGGGGGCTCAACTCCTTTTTCCCAGTATGGTTCTTGTTTAACAAATTGAGGATAAAGTATAATTTGATTTCCGTTTATTTTATAGTACCCTGTTTCTGTTCTTTTCATAAATAAAGGAGTTACCCATCCAGAAAATATATGTTCATAGGAACCATCCTGGTTGAAGCTAAATTCATTACCCTCTGCTTCACTTGAGCCAAGTCCTGATGGATTATAAAGATCTCCTTCAGCGCTCTCTACTAATCTAAAATACGCTGCTCCACTTTTCCATTTACCAATAATAGAGAAACCTCCAGTTATAGGGGATTTAGAATATTTTTCTTCAACCTGCAATTCCTTCTGTTTATATGTTTCTTTTCCTGTTTTTGATAAAGCAAAAAGATCTTCTCCTCTAAAACCCTCAAAATTCAGACTTTTAGCAACTTCATACAATAAAGATTCACCACCAGATTTCTCAAATTCACTTTTATCAGCAACAAAATTTCCATAATATATAATTTTATTATTAAAATCAACTATATAAAAACAGGAAAAATCATAGGTATTTCCAGCATACTCTACTTTACCCTTACACTCGCTTCTTTCCCTGCCTTCTTTTTTTGATTCTATTTTAACATTTCCATACTGAGCAAGAGCCATATTTAAAAGAGACCTTGCATCCAGATTCTGGTCTGTTAGATAACCTGTCATCAATGTGATGGATGCGGTCTCAAGGGAAGGAGAATTTTTGATAACAATCTGACCCTGTTCAGAGGAAATTTCAACAATCCAGCCCTTTGGTATCCTAAGGTTTATACCCCCGGAACTGTAATCAACAAGGGGTTCCATAGATGCACCAAAGAGCATTTTAAAGAGGAAAACCCCTGAGATAAATTTATACATAAGAAATTCCATAATTGAATTATAATAAATTCTATTACAAGATTTCAAAAAAACTTAAAAAGGGGCGCTCAGATAATCAAAAATCTTAATATTAGAAATTTATGAGAGTTCCGGCAGAAAATAATTATTGATACAGTTTAAATTAAAAACAGGTAATCTCCTTGAAAAATTAGAAATAAAATTTGAATTTTTTATATTTAAGGGTTATAATATAAAATAAAAAGTTATGTTTATTTTATTATTGATACTTTTTTTGAACTCAGAATATTATTACAGAGGGTTTTTTAAAGAAAGTGAAATTGTTGAATTAAGAACAAAATATTCAAAAATATTTAAAGGGGGAAATGGAAAAATAGTTGTAAGGATTTTTTCAAGACCAATTCACTATCTGGATGAAAATGAAAATTTTAATGACATTCCTTTCAGTGATTTGAAAAAGGATACAATAATTTATCCTAAATTTGAAAATCAGCTTTTTGTATCACCCTCTGATAGTTTTGATGGTTCAATCTGTGGAGATGCGGACGGTGTTTTCTGTCTTTTTGATGATTGTACAGGGTATTGTGATTTACCATGCGGTTTTTATATATGGATAAACGAGGCATATTTAATTAATGGATTTGTTAATTTTAACACATCTTCAATTCCTGATAATGCAACAATTGATACAATAAAACTTACCATGAACTGTGTAAATCCAGGAACCCCTTTTTCATGTACAGCAACACATGATATTGTGGAAATAAGAACAACACAAACCTTTAATAACGGATGTGATTTATATAATGATGCAATAGATGGTGATCAATACATATCGGACTACTGCCCTTACACAACTGGGATAAAAACCTGGCTTTTATCACGGGAAACAACAGATTCAGCAGCAACTCAGATGAAAAGACTTCTCCCCGAAAACTGGTTTGCTGTTGGATTATCAGGTTGGTCAAGTGCCTCTGCATCAGCATCAATTGGGTACCAAAAAGGCAGTGCAAACATCGATGTACCCTTAGGAAACTTAGAAGCTTATTTTGTAGCAATCCCCTTTCCAACAAAGGTTATATTAAAGTGGTACTCAGAATCTTCCGAAATAATTTAGAAAATCAGCTTTTTGTATCACCCTCTGATAGTTTTGATGGAAATAAGAACAACACAAACCTTTAATAACGGATGTGATTTATATAATGAAGTAAGAAAAAACGAAGAATTATTAATAAGAATTTTAAGAGAAGGAAACCTTTATAAGTATATAGATGAAAATATTAAAGAGGGTGAAATCTATCTTTATAAACTAATAGGATATTATAATGATGGAAGTTCAAAAATATTAAATGAGATAAAAGTGAAAATAAAAGCACTTCCAGTTTATGACTTTAAAATTCTAAGTTTCTTATCCGGTCCTGTATTATTTTTAAAAATATCCTTACCTGAAAAGAAACAGATAAAAATTGGAGTAATAAATGTCCTAGGACAGAAAGTTTTTGAGAAATATGTAAATCTAAACCCTGGAAGTTTCCTTTTACCTTTCTCATTACCTGATATAAGAGGATTGTATTTCTTAAAAATTCAATGTGGAGAAAAAGATGAAGTTATAAAGACAATAAAAATTTTAAAATAAAGCATAAAATTATGGAGATTTTATCAAGTTTTCTTAAAATTTATTATAATTAAGGGAACTTTTTAAATGAAAAAGCGTCTTACATTATATGAAAGATAAAAAATTTAAAGAAATTTACACCCAATTTAAAGAAAAACTCTTAAGATATGTAAAAAGCATTGTTTATGACAGGGATATTTCCGAAGATATCGTCCAGGAGACCTTTATAAAATTTTATGAAAACATGGAAAATGTGAAATACCCAAATGCCTTTCTGTATAAAGTGGCAAAAAATAAAAGCATTGACTACTTACGAAAAAAGAAAAGGGAAAAAGAAATACCACTTGAAGAAGAAAACCACTCCTTTATTAATATTGAACCTGTTAAAATATACCTTTTAAAATCAAGGATTGAAGAAGAAATAGAAAAAATGCCTGAAGTTTTAAAAGATGTATTCATATTAAGGGATGTTCACGGATACTCATATGAAGAAATTTCAAAGATCTTAAAAATTCCTATAGGAACAGTAAAATCAAGAATTTCAAGAGCAAGGCTATATTTAAGAAGGATGCTTAAAAATGTTCTGTAAAGAATTCATTGATAAGATTTCCCTTTATATAGATGGATACCTGAATACCAAAGAAAGAGAAGAAGTTGAAAAACACATTAATATGTGTAAATCATGTAAAAAATTATATGAGGATATAATGATAATTAAAATCATAACTCCCTCCCTGAAAAACAGGTTTCCATATGAGATGAGAAAAGAAAAAAGAAATTATCTAAAATTAGCCCTTACCTTTTTAATTATAATTTTTACAATTTCAGGAATATTATTTGAGACAAAAATCTTTGAAAAAAGTAAAATTAGAAATACTCTAAAAATTCCTGCCCAAGAAAAAATAATAAACAAAAGAGAAATAGAACCAGTAAAGATATATTATACTGACACAAGTTATGAAGTCTTTTATGAGGAAGTATTACCTTGAAAAAATTATTTTAAGCTCTTATGATGAAAAAAAGCAAAATATTTCTTGAGTAAAAAACTTCTTTAAAATTTTCAGGAACTTATATAAAAATAAACCGTGCTATTTTCTGATTCTTTTATATACTTTGCCTCAAAACCACATAAAGAAAATTTCTCTACCACCATATTTTCTATCTCCTTACCATGAAATTCCACTATCCATTCTCTTATACTTTTTATTAAATCGCAACTTAATTTATAAATGTATTTTTCATAACCCTCACAATCAACTTTAATGACCTCAGTTTTATACTTTCTGGCTAAATCTATGAGTTCATACCAAGATATAAAATTGATTTTTACCTTATAAACCAAAGGGGAATTTTCCTTATATTTTCCAAAACATACA
>CBFGJR010000211.1:0-11095 GCA_965649145.1 Caldifarciminota bacterium
GAGGGAAATAACAGCAGTTACAAATCAATGGGTGAATTCTTATAAAAGACTTGTGGTTGGTTATGAAGCACCTGTTTACTTATCCTGGGGAAGGAAAAACAGATCAGCCTTAGTTAGGGTTCCTGCTTTTAAACCTTATAAGCCAAAATCTTGCAGGATTGAATACAGAGCTCCTGACCCTGCTTGTAATCCTTATCTTGCCTTCAGTGTTATATTGGGAGCAGGTCTTAAGGGTATAATTGAAAAGTATCCTTTAAGAGAACCAATAGAGGAAGATATATATGCGATGCCAGAGGTGGTAAAAAGGGAATATGGAATTGATTCATTGCCAGATTCCCTTTACTCTGCTATTCTTGAAATGGAAAAAAGTGAACTGGTTAAAGGTGTTCTCGGAGACGAAGTATTTATAAAATTTATAAGGAATAAAAAGAAGGAATGGGAGGATTACAGAATTCAGGTTACTGATTATGAACTTAAAAATTATTTACCTTTACTTTGAAAATTTATAAAATAAATAATAGAATTAAAGAAAAGGCGCCCGTAGCTCAACTGGAAAGAGTGTCGCCCTGCGGAGGCGGAGGTTGCGGGTTCAAATCCCGCCGGGCGCGCAAATTTTTTAAATGATAAAAGGTTGTGTTTTTGACCTTGATAATACACTTTTAGATTTCATGAGAATGAAAAGAGAATCAGTTGATATGGCAGTTGAAGCAATGATTGATGCGGGCTTGAAAATTAAAAAGGAAACAGCAATTGAAAAAATATTTAAACTTTATTCAGAAACACATATTGAGGACCAAAAAATATTTGATAGATTCTTAGAAATTGAACTGGGATTTGTTGATTACAAAATCCTTGCAGCAGGAATTGTTGCCTATAGAAAAGCAAAAACAGCAAATATGATACTATATCCCCATATCAGATTTGTACTCACAGAACTCTTAAGAATGGGATTAAAATTGGGTGTAATTTCTGATGCACCTCGGCTCCAAGCCTGGACAAGACTGGCAGAAGTTGGACTTCATACAATTTTTAACGCTGTAATAACATGGGATGATACAGGTATAAGGAAACCAAACCCAGAACCTTTTCTTGCAGTCTTGAAAAAACTTGATATTGAGCCAAGAGAAAGTATAATGGTGGGAGACTGGGCTGAAAGAGATATATACGGGGCAAAGGAGGTCGGAATGATTACAGTTTTTGCAAAATATGGTGATACCTTTGGAACAAAAAATTCAGGTGCTCACTATGAAATTGAAGACCCTCTTGAACTTCTTGATATAATAAAAAAATTAAATGAAATTGAATAACATAAAAACTGGAATAGATTTGATAGAAATTGAAAGAATTAAAAGAGCCTATGAAAAATTTGGAGAAAGATTTCTAAAAAAAGTTTTTACAGAAAGAGAAATAGAATATTCTCTTAAAAGAAAAAACCCATTCCCCCATCTTGCAGGTCGTTTTGCAGCAAAAGAAGCAGTAATGAAAGCCATGGGAACTGGTTTTGGAAGGGGTGTTTATTTCAAAAATATTGAAATAATAAGAGAACCTGGCTCTGAACCTAAGGTTAAACTCCACGGAAAAACCAAGGAAAAATTCAAAAATAAAAAAATTTCAATATCAATAACACATGATGGAAAATATGCAATTGCTTTTTGTATTATGTTAGATTGTGAAAAGTAAACATTATTCTCTTTTCTTTGAAAAATTTGAAGAGATTAAAAATAGAATAAAAAAGGGAGCAACTTTTGATGAAGTTAGAGAAGAATTGAAAGAACTTTATATAGAAGTAAAAGATGAGGTTGATTTTCTTTTAGAACTTCTTGAAGAAATAAAAAGAGAAACTCTAAAACTTAAATCTGCTGCAGGAAATATTGACCCATACAAATTTGTTCAAAGACTTCAGATTACAGAAGTTGACATAACAACTTTTATAGAAAAGGGATGGAATGAAATAGCTAAAGGAAACTATGAAAATGCTATTAAGATACTTGAAGGAGTTAAAGAAAAAGCACCTGATAACACAAAGGTTTTAAATCTTTTAGGATGGGCTTATGTTCAGGCTGGAAGATATGATGATGCTTTTCCCCTTTATTTAAAAGTTCTCCAGCTTGAACCAAGAAACACTCTGGCAATGAAAGATATAGGTTACATATGCTATAAAAAGGGAATTTATGGTGAAGCAATAGAACATCTGGCAAAAGTTATAAGAATTGATAACAATCCTTCTGCAACCTTATACGCCCTTTATTACTTAGGATTGATATATCTGGATAGAGAAATGTATGATGATGCTATTTCCTTTTTTAAAAAGGCTCTTGATAGAGGACCAAATCTTGTTGAAGGTCTTTACCATTTAGGAATTGCTTACGAAAAGAAAAAGGAATATGAAAAGGCAAAGGAAAGTTTCAGAAGAGTAATTGAAATTGCTCCTGATTCAAAATGGGCTCTAAAGGCAAAGGAAAGGCTTTAAAAATGCTTGAAGAGTATTTTAAATTCAAAAGAAATCCCTTCAAAAATACAGTAGACCTTGATTTTTTATTCTGGGCTGATAAAATAAAAGAAAGTTATGCGAGAGTGTTGTACCAGATCTTTGAGTTAAAAGGTGGACTTTCTCTTATTCTCGGCGAGATAGGGTGCGGAAAAACTACCCTTGCAAAACTACTGGAAAAGGATTTAAGGGAAAAAGGAAAAGAAGTTCTTGTTTTTTATGATCCCTTAATAACTCCTTCAGTATTTCTTAATATTTTGGCTCAGAATTTTTTGAAATTAGAAGAGAACATTAAAAAAAACAGAACTTATTTAAGGAATGAACTTTTAAATAAATTTAAAAGTGAACCTTTCAAATATATAGTAATCATTGATGAAGCACAACTCCTTAATAAAAACCTTCTTGAAGAAATAAGGTTACTTTTAAACATGGAAATATCTGAAGGTAAACTTCTTCAAACAGTACTATTCGGGCAGCCGGAATTAAAAAAGAAATTAAAAAAACACCCTGCCATAATGCAGAGAATTGCAATTGCTTATACTTTAAATCCGTACAGCGAAAAAGAAACAGAAGAATATATAAAACATAGATTAAAAGTTGCAGGAGGTGATGAAAATATTTTTGAAAATGAAGCAATTAAAGAGATTTATAAAGTTACAAAGGGTTACCCAAGATTAATCAATACCTTCTGTTCTAACGCCCTTTTTGTAGCCTATTCTCAGGATAAGAAAAAAGTGAATAAAAGTATTATTGAACTCTTAAAGAAGGATTTTGAATTTCACATTGGTTAATTAAAATCTAAGGCATTTTTTATCCTTTTAATAACCTCTGCAGGTTCTAAATCTTCAAGAAATATTTTTAGATCTTTAAAATTAAAAGAAAGAAAATTATTAAGTTCTTCTGGTAATTTTTTATTAAGAAGCAAATTGGCTCTAATTCCAGCATAAAGTTCTGAAAAAGTTATTACCTTAAACTTGTCAACTAAGTCTAAAAGTTTTAAACAGGAATTCATTGTCATTGGGACATAATCTTCCTGATTCTGAGATGTTGGAATTGAATCAGATAGATCTGGAAAGGTTAAAGTTTTCATATATGATAAAAGGGATACAACCAAATTATGTAATATCATTAAACCTGATTTTTTACCTGGTTCCTTAGATAGGAATTTAGGCATCTCAATTACCTCACTCCCCATTAAATGATTGATTCTTCTTTCTGAAATATTCGATAAAACCACAATTATCTTCTTTAAATTCTCAGAAACAAAAGAAAGACGAGTTCCCATGAAATTTCCACCAGAAATAACCCTATCTCCTATAACAAGGGGATTATCACTAACAGAATCAATTTCTTCTTCTACTATTCTTTTGCAAAATTCAAAAATTTCATCACAGGCTCCCCTTACCTGAGGCATACATCTAAAAGAGTAGGGATCCTGGATGATTTTCTTCTTTTTCTCAAATTTATAACCCTTAAGCAACTCCCTATAATATTTCGCTATCTTCTTTTCATTTTTAGAATTTCTTAAAACTATAAGATTCTCATTAAATATATCCGGATCCCCATCCACTGATACAAAAGAAAATAAATATGCTTTATCGTACAAATTGAGCATATTTTCAAGTATTTTAATTAAATAAACTAAAAAAGCAAGAGAAACCTGAGTTCCATTAATAAGGGCAAGTCCTTCCTTATATTTCAGTTCCAGTGGCAATGTATTTGTTGCTTTCAATACAATGTATGTGGGTAAAAGTCTACCTTCATGAAAAACCATTCCTCTACCTGTAAGTGCAAGGGCTATATGTGATAGGGGAACAAGATCACCACTTGCGCCTAAGGAACCAAAGGAGGGAACATATGGAATAATATCCTTATTTAAAAATTCCTCTATTTTATGAGGAACTTCAGGTCTTACACCTGAATAACCCTTTGATAACATATAAAGTCTTAAAAACATTGCAATCCTTACAATTTCCTTTTTAATTGGCTCACCATAACCTGCAGAATGGGAAACAATTATGTCCTTCTGCAATTCATTTAGTTCTTCAAAACTTAATATTTTATCAGCAAGTCTACCCACACCAGTATTAACTCCGTATACAATTTCTCCTTTATTTACTATATTTTCAAGAGCTTCTCTATTTTCTTTAACCCTTTTTAAAACCTCTTGTTCAATTTTAACTTTTTTCCCTTTTCCAATTAAAAAAAGTTCATCAATTGTAACCTTATCGATTCCTAAATGAAAGTACCTCATATTCAAAATAAGGTCATCTGGGACGATTTCCCTTCATTATTTTCATCTTTTTCAAAGATCTTTACTTCAACATCCTCATAAACTTTTATCAATCCATAAACACCGTCATAACCTGGAATTTTTTTAACTTTCCCTTCTCGCATATTTTTTATTCCCTCTGCAATTCTTGCATCAACTGTTTTTGAAATTTCATCGTATGTAACATCCATCAAAACATTAATTTCATCTCCGAATTTTTTTATTAAAATTTCCCATATTTTTTCAGTCTCTATTGTGTTTTGACCCTTATTTATTGCCTGAGATATTATTTCTTTCAAAGGAACAAGATTTTTATAAGGTATATAATTTAAAGGCCTGTATCCAATTTTTCTATCAGCAAGTTTATAAACCCTTGATAGTACACCTATGGTTAAAAATTTTCCGCATTTTGGACATATATAATTTAATTTTTTTGATTCCTCTGGATGAAGCGAAATTCCACAATTTCTGTGTCCATCATAATGATACTTACCTTCTTCTGGAAAAAATTCAATTGTAAAAAAAAATCTATTTTTATCCTTTTTTTCCAATACCTCCTTTAATTCTTTATAAGAAAGATAACCATTAAACACATTTGCTTCCCTACCTATTCTATCAGGTGAATGGGAATCTGAATTGGAAACAAGGGAAAATTTATCAAGGGATGAAAGCATCCAGTTCATTTCCGGGTCTGAAGAAAGACCTGTTTCTAAGGCAGTGATATCTGAAACATAATTTCCAAAAGCCTCTTCAAGGGAATCAAAACCTGAATTGGAGCCAAAAAGAGAAAACCACGGAGTCCATATATGGGCAGGGATTATCATTATATCCTTTGAAATTTCTCTTACAATTTCTATAAATCTAACGGTATCAAGGGAAAAAGTGGGTCTTCCATCAGAAGTGAGAGAGCCATAAAGGGATAATTTTTTTTCAAGTTTCTCTACTTCCATAAAATCAGGAAAAGTTAAAACAATATGAATTTTCCTTGTTTTTTCATACTTAGAAAATACAAGACTAACTTCTGTAGTTAATATAAAAAAAACATCATCCACCTCAAAATATCCATCTCCCCTTTCTTTTAAAATTTTTTTGAGTTCTCTCCTGTATTCAGGATGTAGTATATCACCTGTTCCTAATAAATTAATTCCTTTTAGTTTTGCATATTTTGAAAGAATATCAGGTCTCATGCTGGAACTCGTTGCCCTTGAGAAAGGGGAATGAACATGAATATCCGCAATAAAATATTTCATTTTATTGACACATATTGTACTCTTGAAGTATAAGAATTTGGTTCACTATACTTCAAATGTTCGTACACATTAGTTATTCTAAAACCGGCCTTTTTGAGAATATTGAGTACCTCTTTAACAGGATACCCTTTTTCATAGTGAAATTCTTTAACTATTTTCTTTTCGCCCTTTTCTTCCCATTCAATCTGTATTTCCAGTTTTGAAATTTTTTCTTCCTCCAACCATTCATTTTTCCATACAGAAGTAAAATCCTTATGGACCTTTACCTCTATTTTTGAATCCCATATTTCTCTTAAAGCAAAAATTGTATTCATATCAAATATAAAAGCACCACCCCATTCAAGATTTTCATAGGCGCATTTAAAAGAACTGAAAAGTTCTTCTTCTGAGAGTAAATAATTCATACTATCAAAAAAACAGAAAATAGCATCAAACTTTTTTTTGAAATAATAATTTCTCAAATCTGAAACTATAATTTTAATTTTTTTATTTTTCAATTTTTGAGTCTTATTTTTTCCAACTTTAAGCATTTGAATTGACTTATCTAAAGCAACTATTTCCTCACATAATTCAGAAAGATAAATAGTAGGTGTTAATGTTCCACTGGCAAGATCAAGAAATCTTCTCTTACCAACATTGAAAATATCAAGAAAAGATAGGGAATAATTAACCCAGGTTCTGTAGGAAACATACTCCATGAGTTCATCATAAAACTCTGCAATTTTAGAAAAAGGTCTAACTTCTTGAGAGGTCAAAAATTAAATCTGCCCCTGAAAAGTAAGCCAGTATTCCTTTAAATCTCCCCTTTTAAGAGTATCAATTAGATAATCTGTGAATTCAGAACTTGTTGAACCTGTTGATCTTCCAGTTATTATAACTTTCCTCTCATACTGTCCACATATATCAAGAGCCATATCAAGTAAATCAGCTTTTTCCTTATAACCTATATGCCTTAAAAGCATTGCTGAAGCTCTCATAATACTTGAAGGGTCTGCGTAACGAGCCCTACCCTCCTCCACCATCCTTGGAGCAGACCCGTGTATTGCTTCAAACATTGCGTATCTTTTCCCCACATTCGCACTTCCAGCAGTTCCAACACCTCCCTGAAACTCTGCAGCTTCATCAGTTAAAATATCACCGTATAAATTGGGCATTACAAGAACCTGAAACTCAGTTCTCCTTTTTTTATCAATTAACTTTGCAGCCATAATGTCAATAAACCAATCGTCTGCCTCAATTTCCGGATACTCCTTAGCTATCTCATAAAAAATTTTCAGAAACCTTCCATCAGTCTTTTTTATAACATTAGCCTTTGTAACTGCTGTTACCCTTTTCTTCCCATTTTTTCTTGCATATTCAAAAGCAAGTCTTATAATTCTATCACTACCAGGTGTGGTTATGACTTTAAAATCAAGAGATAAATCTTCTGTTACATCAATTCCTTCATTTCCAACAGCATAAAGGTCTTCCGTATTTTCCCTGAAAAATATCCAGTCAATCCCTTCAGAAGGAACTCTAACTGGTCTTATATTCGCAAACAGATCCAGTTCTTTCCTTAATGCTACATTTGCACTTTCAATATTTGGCCAGGGGTCTCCTGCTTTTGGCGTAGTGGTAGGACCTTTAAGAAGTACATGACATTTTTTAATTTCCTCCAGAACATAATCAGGGATTGCCTTATTAACTCTTACCCTTTCTTCTATTGTGAGCCCTTCAATTTTTCTGAAATCAATTTTACCTTCTTTTTCATCATCACTTAATAAAAATTTAAGAACCCTGAAAGCTTCATCAGTTATAAAAGGACCTATTCCATCTCCACCTGCAATTCCAATTACAAGAGGTTTTAATTTTGAATAATCAATCCAATCCTCCCCTTTTTTAATTTTTTCAACCCTCTCAATTTGTTTTCTTAAAATTTCTGCAAATTTCTCCTGTGCTTTTTTAATTAAATCTTCCATTTTATTTTTCTTCTTTTTTCGGGATTAGAACCTTTTTGAAAATATCTTCACTTAAAATTGGATTTATAATAAATTTTCTAAAAAATATCACATATTCCACTGAGAGTAACGAAGAAATTATGTTTAATTTGTAAGGTTTTTTATCATCAGGGGGCAAAGATAACTTTATTAAATCATAAACATAGGTTGAATCTTTCCTTTCAAAAACATATATGAGGGTATCACCTTTTCTTTTCTCTTCCTTTAAAGAGTATAAATTTTCAAAATTAAAAAGAAAAAAATCAGGCAAATAAGGTGAGGAAAAAATTTCTGTTTCCTTTTTATCATCAAAGTCATATAAAAAAACTTTATCCTTTCGAACAAATAAAAGCTGGGAATCAGGCTCTGTTATTAAAAATTTCAAGTAACCTTTTCTATCTGCCCACAATTTCCCTTTATATTCTGATCTATCTCCATCAGAAATCAGGATCTCATCAAATTCAGCATATAAGGTATTAACATTATTTAAATAATATAAGTTTATTTCTTTCCATGGTAAAAGAAAACTTAAAAAAGAAAAAAAAATTATCATTTTGAAAGTGCTTCTTTAATTAAAAGAGCAACTTCTGAAGGTAAAGTAGCAACTTTTACATTTGCTTCTTCAAGGGCTTTAATCTTGCTTTCAGCTGTTCCCTTTCCACCCTCAATTATAGCACCAGCATGACCCATTCTCTTTTCAGGAGGAGCTGTTCTTCCTGCTATAAATGCTACAACAGGCTTTGATATATAATTTTTAATAAATTCTGCAGCATCCTCTTCATCAGTTCCTCCAATTTCACCAATCAAAACAATTCCTTCTGTCTCAGGATCCTTTTCAAATAAATTAAGAATATCAATAAATCTCGTTCCTATTATGGGATCTCCTCCAATTCCGAGAGCAGTGGATTGTCCAAGGTCATTATTAGTTAAATGATAAACAACTTCATAGGTCAATGTTCCACTTCTTGAAACAACACCTATATTTCCTTTTTTAAAAATGTGTCCTGGCATAATACCAACTTTTGCAATTGAAGGAGCAATAATTCCAGGACAATTGGGACCTATTATTCTTACATCCATACCCCTTATATAATCAAGAACTTCTGCCATATCCTGAGCAGGAATTCCCTCAGTTATGGTAACAATAAGTTTTATTCCAGCATCTATTGCCTCATACATAGCATCCTTTGCAAACTGAGCAGGTACAAAAATTATTGATGTATTTGCCCCTTCTTTTCTAACACCTTCAAATACACTGTTAAAAACAGGAATGTTATCTACCTTCTGACCTCCTTTACCTGGGGTAATTCCCCCCACCACATTTGTTCCATATTCCTTCATTTTTATAGCATGAAAGGAGCCATCACGCCCTGTAATACCCTGAACAATTACTCTTGTATCCTTTGATAGAAGTATTGCCATTTTATTCCCTCCTTCCAATTTAAATATTAATTATAAAGATTTTTTAAAAGAAAAATCCAGAAACTATTTTACAAGGTAAGTACTGAACTTCTCTTTTTTGAACATATTAAGGAGTAACTCAATTTTAATTTCTTTTTTTAATACGATATTTCTATTTTGGAATAGGATTCAGGAAATAAGATAAAATTTATAGTGTTTATTTTTTTATTTATTACTCAGATATTAAGTTCTTCATTTCTTGAAAACAGAGGAATAAGGTTCCATACAGGAATTGATATTTCTACATATAAAAAAAATGGAATACCCATTCCTTCTCCCTTCTCTGGTAAAATAGTCAGAGTAGTTGATAAATGGGAAGGTTATGGGAAGGCAATCTATATTCGGAATAATAAAAATTTAATCTATGTTTATGCTCATCTTGATAAATTTGAGGAAGAAGTTGAAGAAAAAATCTATTTTGAAAAAAAAAGAATTAGAAAAAATGAAATTGAGCTTTACTTTGATTTAAAAATAGAAAAGGGGGAAATAATCGGTTTTTCAGGTTCAAGTGGAACAATCATTCCCCATATACATCTTGAAACAAGAAGAAACTTTGATAAATCAATAAACCCTTTATATTTTTTTGATATCAAAGACACAATCAAACCGGTTATTGATAAAATAAAGGTATATCCACTTGGCAAAAGTTTGCTTTTTTCAAGTTTTGCTCCTTATGAATTTAAAAAACCCTTTCCTGAAACCCTTTATATAACCTCTGACTTTTTCCTGTGGATATCTGCCTATGATTTGCAATCTGAAAATACAGATAGAATGGCTATTTATGGATTAAAAGTTTATCTTTTTGACAGTATTATATGTGACCTAAAATATGACAGTATAAATTTTGATAATAATTTCATAGCAAGAGCACTTTACACAAAAATTAATAACTCCTTCTCATCAAGTTTTATACATCCTATAAATTTACAGAATAATTTATGGAATGGAAGTGCTTTTATCAGTTTAAAAAAAGATTTTTCGCCCCTTAAAATTTGTGTTTTTGATTTTAAAGGTAACAAAGATTCTTTAATACTCTGGATAAAAAAAAGTAACTCAAAATATTTAAAAAGAAAAAATAATGCTTATTTTGTTTTTGATGGAATTGTTTTTGTGGATTCAACTGAAAGAAAAATTTTACTTAATCCAGGGAGTTATGGAAAATTAAAGGATTTTATATATGTTTTCCCTTTACCTGAAAAGTCTTACAACTTGAAATTTAAAAACTATGAGATAAAAATCAATAAAGAAGCACAATTTTTCCCCTATCCTTTATTTTTCAAAGAAAAAGAAGATACTCTTTTTATTTTATCTGCTGAATTACTCTTTAAAAATCCTATTGAAATTAAAGTAAAAAATAGAAGGGAAAGGGAAATCATTTTAAAATATAACGAACTAAAAAAAGAATATGAGTTCTTTTCTCCTGATACTATTTTTTTTACCTATTCCTGGGGAAAATTTGTTAAGGGGATTGACACATTAGAACCTGAGATAATAATCAAAAAAATTTATGAAGTAAATTCTTATAAACCTGAAATAAAATTTGAGTTATTGGATAATTTTAAAATAAAAAATATAGAATTTTACCTTGATGGTGAATGGGAGCCTGTAAATTATAATCCCTTAACAAAAAAGGCAGAAGTAATTATTA
>CBFGJR010000212.1:0-2496 GCA_965649145.1 Caldifarciminota bacterium
AAAGATAATAAAGATATCTATAAAGTTATAAAAATTAGAGCAAAAAAATTGGATGAAATATTAAAAGAATTGAAAATTGATAGAGTTGATCTAATAAAGATGGATGTTGAAGGAGCAGAAGGTGAGGTTTTAAAAGGAGGAATAGAAAGTTTAAAAAAATTTCATCCCAAAATCATCTTTGAATCCTTAAATGATAGTTACTTAGAAAAAGTTAAAAGAGTTTTAATTCCTCTTAATTATAAAATAGAAAAAATTTCTGACCAAAATTATTTTGCATTTTAAATTAAATTATGTTAGAATTTAAAAATGATTAAATCATTTTTATTTTTATTTATCCTTTTAGAAAATTATAAAAGTGATGAAGTGGTTGTAATTTATGAAGAAAACCAGAAAATAAATTTGATAAACTCGGTTTTAAATACAGGTTACAAAATTTCCCATATAAGTGAATATCTACCCTTCTTTATTATTAAATTTGACCCTGAAAAAGAAAATATTGAAGAGGTTATTTATAAACTCAAAAATATTGAAGGTGTAAAGAAAGTTACAAAAAATGCAATATTAAATAAATTTTTTATTCCAAATGACCCTTTTTATCCTTATCAGTGGCATTTTAAAAAAATAGGAACAGAATCAGCCTGGGATAAAACCTTTGGCAATCAAAATATAAAAGTTGCAGTTCTTGATGATGGTTTTGCTTATAGAAATGGAAAAATTCCCTCCTATGAGTTGAGTGATGTTATAAGTTCTGATGGTAATTATCATATAGCTCCTGATTTAGAAGGTTTAAATGTATTTGCCGCTTATGACTTTTATCATGGTGATTCTTTTCCAGACCCTTCCTCAAACCATGGAACACATGTACTTGGTACTATTGGAGAGGCGACAAATAATTCAAGGGGAGTTTGTGGAATTGCTCCTTCTGTATCCTTTATCCTTGTTCAGGTTCTTGGACCTTCAGGTGGAGCAGCTACTGATATTGCAGATGGAATTTCCTTTGCGGTTCAAAAGGGAGCAAAGGTAATAAATATGAGTCTTGGAGGAAAGCCGGGAGATTCAACAGGTATGGATGTTTTACATATGGCTATAAGAAATGCCTACAATCAGGGTGTTTTGATTGTTGCAGCTGCTGGTAATGAAGGAACTCCTAAGCTTTCCTATCCTGCTGGATATAAGGAGTGTGTTGCTGTTGGAGCAACTGATTATATTGATTCACTGAGTTATTATTCTCAATATGGAAGAGGAATTGAACTTGTTGCACCTGGTGGGGATTTATCCGCTGATTTAAATAACGATGGATATGCTGATGGTGTTTTACAGAACACCTGTTATTATTCTCAGGGAAAACCGGTTGTAGATTCTTTTGCTTATTTTTTCTTTCAGGGAACTTCAATGGCTTCTCCACATGTTGCTGGTGTTGCTGCCCTCTGTCTTTCTGTTGACCCTCTTCTTTCAAATCTTGATTTAAGAAGAATTCTAACTGGAACAGCAATTGATCTTGGTGAAAAGGGTTATGACACTGTTTTTGGATTTGGCAGGATATCTGCTTCAAGGGCAGTGAATTTTGCAGCTCAAAGTTTATATACTGTTTATCCAGGTGATGCTGACGCAAACGGTGTTGTAGATGAAATGGATGTATTGCCTATTGGAATTTACTTTGGTTTAACAGGGCCTGCAAGAAATCTTCCCGATAATTTTGTTCCACAACCTGCTCAAAAATGGAATCCGAGAATGGCTACTTTTGCTGATTGTAATGGTGATGGAGTTATAAATGAACAGGATGTTTTAACAATTGGTAAAAACTTCGGGTTAACTCACCTTTTCTTTTATTTTGGAAATTCCTTTTCTTTTTTTATTCCAGAGATTGAAGAAAAGAAGGAATTTTTTTATATTCTGTATAAAACAACTGATGATGATAGGATAAAAAAATTTCTTTCTGGTTTACTGAAAATTAATGAGAAAGAGAATAGGATTTCTCTTTTTAGTAGAGAAATTGATGTTAGTTTAAAAGATATAAAAATTTTTGATATTTCTGGAAGAAAGGTTTTTTCTGAGAGGAAAATACCCTCAAATTATAGAGGTATTTTCTTTATTTTATATAAAAAAGAGGGAAAGATTAATAAAGAAAAAAGGATAATCGTAAAATGAAAAGGTTAATTTCAATTTTTTTAATTTTTTATTTTTTAGCCTGCAAAAAGGGGGAAGAAGAATTAATCGTGCAACTTAAGGAGATAAGGCCTTTTAGTGTTAAACTTTCTCTTGAAGTTAAGAATTTTGATTATGTTGATTCTGTTATTATAAAGAGATTTCAGGATCCGTACTTACCTTTAAAATTCTCTTATAATGGTTTGATAGATATTTTTACGGATACTCTTGTTAGTCCAGATTTTTTATATAAATATTTAATAAAAGTTAAGGGCTCAGGTATTAAAGAGGTAATTTTAGATCTTAAGACCCCAAAACCAGAAGATTATATTCTTCTTCCAGAGCCTCTTT
>CBFGJR010000212.1:2506-22500 GCA_965649145.1 Caldifarciminota bacterium
CTTTATCTTGAAACTGATAGAGGATTTTTTAGTTCCCTTAAAATTTACAATGTGAATAAAATTTTTGGTGTTTCAGGAAGAATTCTTTTTAATAGTTCAGTTTTAAGGGTAGATAGTATAAAAAAGGGAAATCTTTGGAATCAGGATGATTTATTTTTTGGCAAAATAAAAAGTGACACAATAATTTTTGCTATTACAAAGGAAAGGGGTGATAATACTTTTTCTGGTTCAGGTGAAATTTTAAGGATTTTTTTCTCCAAAAATAATTCGGGAAATTCAGCTATTAAGCCTTTTAAAATAATTATTACAGATTCAGAAGGAATTTTTCTCCCCTCACCCAGGATAAAAGAAAGTAAAATAAAAGTAAAATAAAGATTTAAATAGTCTCTATCCGCGCTATAGCTACGAAGATGCACTTCATTTTGAGTAATTATTAAATTCGTGGGATATAAATAAAAATTTTAATTTTTTTTATTTAAAACTCAAGTCCTCCTTCTCTTGCTCCATCAGCCAAGGACTTTACTCTTCCATGATACTTGTAGCCGGCTCTATCAAAAACAACTTTTGTAATAGAAAGTTTTTTAGCCTTTTCAGCAATTAATTTACCCACTAAAAATGCCTTTTTAACCTTTCCCTTAATTTTTTTTATCTCTTCTCTTATTTCAGGTGAAAGTGTGGAAGCACCTGTTAAAACTTTTGATGGTCCAATAGGTGGATCAATTATAATCTGAGCGTATATATGTTTTCTTGATTTATAAACACACAGCCTTGGTTTTTCAGGTGTTCCGTAAACTTTTTTTCTTACCCTTTTATGTCTTCTTTTTCTTCTCAATATTTTTTCTTTCACTTCCATTATTTTGCCGCTCCTGCTTTTCCGGGTTTAAGCCTAATTACTTCATCAACATATCTTATACCTTTACCTTTGTAGGGGTCAGGTTCCCTTATTCTTCTGATTTCTGCTGCAACCTGTCCCACTTTCTGTTTATCAATTCCTTCAATTCTTATTTTTATATTCTGTCCTTCCCTTTTTACTTCTGCTTTAATTCCTTCAGGTATTATATATTTTTTAGGTTCAGCAAACCCTACATCAAGGATGAGTTCCTTGCCTTTTAAATCTGCCTTGTAACCTGCTCCAACAACAAGAAGTTCCTTTGCATATCCCTCTGTAACTCCCTTTATCATATTATTTATCAATGCCCTTGTTGTACCGTGCATTGCCTTTGCTATTTTTTCTTCATTTTTTCTTTTTACCCTAATTTCACTATCTTTTATTTCCACTTCAACACTTTCATGTATAACCTGCTGAAGTTCTCCTTTTGGGCCCTTTACTTTTAATATATTATCTATTAAATTGACTTCCACACCCTTTGGCACCAAAATTGGTTTTTTCCCTATTTTACTCATTTTACCATACCTCACATAAAAGTTCACCGCCCACTTTTAATCTTCTTGCTTCCCTGTCTGTAAGTATACCCTTTGAAGTGGATAAAATAGCAATACCCATACCGTTATTAACCCAGGGAATATTATCCTTTTTTACATAGATTCTTCTTCCAGGTTTTGAAATTCTTTTAACATCTGTAATTAATGGGTTACCTTCTTCATCATATTTTAAATGTATTATTAATTCTTTTTTAACACCTTCACCCTTTATTTCATAATCCCTAATAAAATTCTCTCTTTTCAATAGTTCTGCTATCCTTTCAGGTAATTTTGAATAACTTACACTGACTTTATCCTTTTTTCTCATCAGTGCATTTTTAATTCTTATAAGCATATCGGAAATACTGTCATTAACCATTTTACCAGCTTGCCTTTTTTACACCGGGAATTAAACCCTGAACTGCTAATTCTCTAAAGCATATTCTGCAAATGCCGAATTTCCGAAGATATCCTCTTGGTCTTCCGCAAATTTTGCATCTGTTTCTGTATCTTACCTTAAATTTAGGCTCATACATAAGCCATCGCATAACTTTAGCCTTTCTTGCCACTTTTCACCTCCTTTTTTCTTTCAAAGGGAAATCCCAATTCCTCTAAAAGTCTTAAAGCCTCATAGTCAGTTTTTGCTGTGGTTACAATTGCAATATCCATACCGAAGTTTACTTTTACCTTATCTATGTCAACCTCAGGGAAAACTATATACTCCTCAAGGCCAAAATTATAGTTTCCTCTTCCATCAAAAGAATTTCTCTTTAAACCTCTAAAGTCTCTTACCCTCGGTAAGGCAAAGGTTATTGTTCTATCAATAAATTCATAAGCCCTTTTTCCTCTTAATGTTACCTTAACTCCTACTGGCATTCCCTTTCTTAACTTATAGGCAGCGACATGTTTTTTTGCTCTTCTTATACTTGGCCATTGCCCTGTAATATTAGCGACTTCCTTCTGAATTATTTCTATCAATTTTGGGTCATTTACTGCTTCTCCATATCCCACATTAACAACTACCTTTTCAATTCTTGGAGCTTCGAAGGAATTTTTATATTTAAATTCCCTCATTAACTTTGGTACTATATTTTTCCTGTAATGTTCAAGTAACCTTGTCATTTTTAGACCTTGTCAATTGTTTCATTACATTTTTTACAGAATCTAACTTTCTTTTCTCCCGTAAATCTAAATCCTACCTTTGTTTTTTTCCCACAATTGGGGCATATCAAAAGTAGATTCGATATATGGATAGGAGCAGGCATTTCCACTATACCATGGGGTCTATCAGCGCTTATAAATCTTCTATGTTTTTTTACAATATTTACACCCTCTACTATTACCCTTCCTTTTTCAGGAAAAACCCTAATGACTTTACCAATTTTTCCTTTATCATCTCCTGAAATTACAATTACCTGATCCCCCTTCTTGATTTTTCTTGCCATCTTACCATACCTCCGGAGCAAGGGAAACAATTTTCATAAATCTCTTTTCCCTTAATTCTCTTGCAACAGGTCCGAAGACTCTTGTTCCTTTTGGTTCGCCACCGGGATCAATAATAACTGCTGCATTATCGTCAAATCTTATTGTTGAACCATCTTTCCTCGTTATTTCCTTTTTTGTTCTAACTATTACAACCCAAACCTTTTCCCCTTCCTTTATCTGTGAACCTGTTCCTATTTTCTTGACAGTTGCCCTGCATATATCACCAACTGTTCCATATTTTCTTGCACTTCCCCCAAGAACTCTTATCACCATCACCTCAAGAGCACCGGTATTGTCAGCCACTTTAAGTCTTGATTGCTGTTGTATCATCCTTTTTCTCCTCCTTCCTCAAATCCAGGGGTCCTTTCGATTATTTCAACTACCCTCCATCTTTTCAGTTTTGAAAGAGGTCTTGTTTCCATAATTTTTACTTTATCTCCTACTTTACATTCGTTTTTTTCATCGTGAGCATAAAATTTCTTCCTTTTCTTAATTTCCTTTTTGTACAAAGGGTGTCTTACCCGTCTTTCCACCAGCACAAGGACGGTTTTGTCCATTTTATCAGAAACAACTATACCGGTAAATTCCTTCCTTTTTCCTTTCATATTGGCTTTTGAAATTTAAATTATAAAAGTTTATTTTTTAAAATTCAAGTTTTTAAATTATAACAAATTTTTTTAAAAAAATCAAATTTTTAAATAACTTGACTTTTATAAAATTTTATTTTAAAATTCTAATTGCAAATTTTATTTTAAATTATTTAAAATTAAGAAAGGCTATGAGGACGATTGCACGGGTTTTAATATTAATTCTTTGCGGGGGATGTTTCTATTATTCCCCTGAGGCAGATCCCTATAAAATAGAAATTCCCCTGGAGGAAACTTTAACTAAACCAGAGCCTCAAAGGGTTTCATTAATATTGGAAGTGACAGATGCAGACACCAAGGAAAGAATTCCGGATGTAAAACTTGTTATACTTGGTACCCCTTTGCCACCTTATACTCTTGAGAAAGGGGAAGCAAAATTAGTAATTCCAGCGGGCAGATACAGATTTAAATTTTCTGCTAAAAATTATAAGGAGGTAATTAAAGAAATTAATGTTTTTCAGAATACCTCTCTTACCTTTTATCTTGAAAAAGAAAGGTGAAAAAATGATTTTAAAATTATTCATAGTATCATACCTTGTTTTATTTGAGGGATATTCAAAACTTTTTAAGTTTGTAAGACCTGTAAAAAGTGTTGCTGTTGGTAATCCTGATATTTTGGGAATGAGACTGCTTTCTGACCGAGAAGTTTTGCTAAATGCTATGAAAGAAGGTGTAACTAACCTGATTGTTTTTACGGATAGAGGAACACAGGAAATAGAATGTGTAATAAAAAGGAGAGACCCTCTTCAATTTTATAAACCAAAAACTTTGAGAACAGATGTCTGGGTTCTGGAGGTTGAGAGAAACACAAGCTCTGATTACGGATGGGACTGGCTCAAGCAACTTGAGTTTTCAGAATATAAAATTCCTGAGACTTTTCCTCTCGATATAGGCCCTATAAAAAGAACAACTAATTTGAAAAGTACCCTAAACTTTTTAGAGGAAAAGGGGGTACTAAAAATTTTGTCAAATCCCTCTCTTGTGGTTCTTGAAGATAAAACTTCAGAATTTCTAAGTGGAGGAGAAATACCTGTGGTAATAGCTCAGGCTCTTGGAACTGCTACTATTGAATGGAAGGAATATGGGGTTAAACTTAAAATTTCAGGAAAACTTGATGATGAAGGTTATATAATATTAAACCTTGAACCTGAAATTTCTGATCTTGATTATGCAAATGCTGTTACTTTTGAAGGGTATGTTATACCTGCTATAAGGAAAAATAATGCAAAAGTTGAAGTTAAACTGTTACCAGGTGAGAGTATTTTGATAGGAGGTTTAAAAAGAAAAAATATCCAGGAATTCAGATCTTATTTACCTATCCTCGGAAAAATTCCACTACTCGGCAAATTACTATTTTCAAGGGTTGCTCGTAATGATGTTATAAAGGATGTAGTTTTTATTGTTACACCTTATGTTTTACCCTATGAAAGAGGAGCAGCTCAAATTCATATTTTTAAGGGAACAAAAACAAAGGAATTTTACATTCCAACCAAAATTTTTGATGGGAATATTTATTTTGAACTTTCAGATTTGTTTAAAAAAGAACTTGAAATAGGTTATAAATGGATAGAGGAGGGGAAGTTAGCGGAAATAAATTTTGGTAAAAGAAAATCTTTCTTGTCAGTTGAAAAGTCAACACTTGAAATAGATGGAGTTGCTTTTCCACTCCAGCCTGAAGTAAAAATTTTTGATAAAGTTTTGTTTGTTCCCTTTTCCTTTTTTGAAACAATTGGTTTATCAGGGTTCTGGGACCCATATACAAATGATTTTTATGTTCTTGAAACATTGAAGGAAAAAGAGTAGTTATGAAGAAATGTGCTTTCATAGGTGCGAAAGGAGGTGTAGGGGTATCTGTTTTATCTTCAATTTTATCTTATGAAATTTCTCAGAAAAAAAAGAGTACACTTTTAATTGAGGCAGAAAATCATGGGGACCTTCCTTACATTTTTGGTTCAGACTCAAAGAAGAGTTTTAGGGAAGCTCTGGATAATTTCAAAAAAGAGAAAAAGTTTAAAGGTGAATTTATATACGGTTACTCTTCTTACCCTTCAAAACTTCACATGATATTTTCTAAAACCGGTGAAATATGGGATAAGGAATATGAATTTATAAGTCCCTTATTAAAGAGAATTGAACCTGATTATGATTATGTGTTTTTTGATTGTGGACACACTCTTGATGAGAAAATCTTAAATATTCTTGATATTGTGGATCTCATTTTTGTTGTTATGAAGAATGATTTTCTATCACTGGCAAAATCAAAGAATTTAAGGGAGATTTTCAGGTTAAGGTATTACCCACCGCATAAGATAGAGTATATAATAAACTTTTTTAATGAAGAGGGGATTTCATTGGAGGAAATAGAAAAGATTGTTGAAAAAGAGGTTCTCTTCCTTTTGCCAGAAGATGAATCAGTTTTAAGTGTAACGGAATTCGGTTTTGATACAGGAAAGGAAAAAATTTCCCAGGTTTTTAAAGATAAAATTAAAGAAATATCAGCTTTTATTTTAGGTGATTTAAAGAGAGAAGATTTTCTGGAAAAAAGAAAAGAAGTAAAGAGAGATTTCTTAAGCGGTATTTTTAGGAGGAAAAGAAAAGAAGATAGGGAAGAAAAGAAAGAGGTTGTTGAGCAAAAACCAAGCGAAAGTGTTTTAGTGGAAGAGGCTCCAGAGGAGGTGCCCTACGAGGTTAAAAAGTTAATCCATGCACATATTATTAGAGAAATGACTTTATCAGGTGAACTTACCGCAACCTTGGATACTGCTTCTTACAGAGAAGAAATAAGAAAAAAAGTGGAAAAGTTAATAATTGAGAAACTGGACGAATTTAATATTCCGTTACCATCTCAGGAAGTAAGAAAAAAATTTGTAGAGGATATGATAAAGGAAATACTTGGGCTTGGTCCTCTTGAAGACCTTCTTGCTGACCCTCAGGTAACTGAAATTATGGTGAATGCAACAAATAAAATTTATATAGAAAAGGGGGGTAAAATTTATTTAACTGACAGGGTCTTTTTTAATGAAGCTCAGTTGAGAATGGTAATTGAGAGGATTGTAGCTCCAATTGGAAGAAGGGTTGATGAAGCTTCCCCTCTTTGTGATGCGAGATTACCGGATGGATCAAGAGTTAATATAACACTTCCTCCGGTTTCTATTGATAGTCCTACCATAACTATAAGAAAATTTAGAAAAGAACCCTTCACCTATCAGGACCTTATTAACTTTGGCTCAATTGCTGATTTTATGGTTGAATTTTTAAAAGGTTGTGTTTATGTGAAGAAGAATTTAGTAGTAGCTGGAGGAACTGGCTCGGGTAAGACAACACTTTTAAATGTTTTATCCTCATTTATTCCTGAAGATGAAAGAATAGTAACAATTGAGGATACTGCTGAGCTGAGGCTGCAACAGCCTCATATAGTAAGACTTGAGGCAAGACCACCTAATATAGAAGGGAAAGGTGAAATTACAATAAGAGATCTGGTTAGGAATGCTTTAAGAATGAGACCTGATAGAATAATAGTTGGTGAGTGTAGAGGTGGAGAGGCTTTGGATATGCTTCAGGCTATGAATACAGGTCATGAGGGTTCCCTTACCACTGTTCATGCTAACTCTCCGAGAGATACATTATACAGGCTTGAGACTATGGTTTTGATGGCTGGAACAGAGCTTCCTGTTTCAGCAATAAGAAATTACATTGCTTCTGCAATTGATTTTATAGTTTTTGTAGAAAGAATGAGAGATGGAAAAAGGAGAGTTACAAAAATCTCCGAAATTACAGGGATTGAAGGAGATGTGATAACAATGCAGGATATTTTCATGTTTAAACAGAAGGGTGTCACTGAAAAAGGTGAAATAATAGGTGAGTTTATAGGAACAGGAATAAGACCAAAAGTTCATGAAGAGTTTGAAATTAAAGGTGTCAAAATTGATCAGAGTATATATTATAAAGGGAGGAAAGAGGAATCATGGTAACTTTAATTTTGGTTATCCTTTCAATTATAGGTGCTATTTATATTTTAATAATTTTCCTTGAAGAATTTTTTATCTATTATACAAGGAATATTCAGCAAAAACTTGAACCAGCTGATTTTCCTGTTAAAAATTTTATTTTACTTGAACTTAGACTTTTATTCGCCCTTTCGGTTATTACCTATCTCTTTCTTGGCAAAACTCTTGCAACTAAGTTTTTTGTTATACTTTTGTTTACAATTCTTATTATAATTTTCTTTCCCCAGTATGCCTATACTATAAGGAACAAGTGGATAGAAAAGTTTAATGATCAGCTTGAAGAAGGGATGAGATTGATCGTAAGTGGATTAAGGGCGGGTCTCGGTTTCAATCACTGTTTAAGGATAGTGGTTCAGCAGATGCCCCCTCCTATGAAAACAGAATTTAAAAGGGTTCTTGATGAGGTTTCTCTTGGAGTCTCCCTTGAAGAAGCTCTCTATCATTTGGAAGAAAGGATTCCTTCAAGAGAACTTAAGATATTTACAAGTGCGGTAATTTTGCAGAGGAAAACAGGTGGTTCTCTTGTAGATGTTCTTTCGGGTATAGCAGATACGATAAAGGCAAGAAGAAGATTAAAGAGAAGGATAGATACACTTACTGCAGAGGGAAGGTTATCGGCAATAGTCCTCACCCTTTTACCCCTTTTTTTGTTAATTTTGTTAAGAATAACACAACCTGATCTTTTTGCACCTATGCTTGAGGAACCAATAGGTATTTTGATGCTTTTTATTGCAGCATTGCTTGATTTAATAGCAGTTTTATGGATTAGAAAAATTATTACAATAGAGATATGATACTTCTAATTTTTATATTATCCTTTATAGCTTTTTATTACCTTGTTCTCTCCTTCATTCCTTCGCCGGAAGAAGTGGCTTTATCCTCCCGTCTTGAAAGGTTAAGGAGAAGGAGGGTAAGAATTGAAATTGCCTCAAAGATTATAGCATATCTTGCCCCTTTTGCTGAAATAATAGTTAAGATTTTGAAGAGATATTTACCAGAAGATTATTTACATTCCCTTGAAAGGAAAATGGAAATGGCGGGGGAGAGGGGAAAACCAGTTGAAACAGTTCTTATGGAAAAGGTTATAAGTGGTTTTGTATTTTTCATTGTTTCAATTATAATAATGACCCTTATCTTTAGTGCACCTTTTTCTTTTAGCCTTGTTATGGGTTTAGTAGTGCTTTTCGGTAGTTTCTTTTATAAAGATTTCAGTTTAAATCAGGAGATAAAAAGAAGACATTATTTAATCCAGAAAGACTTAGGTGATGCCCTGGATCAGTTAAACACAGCAGTCCAGGCAGGTCTTGGATTTAACGCTGCTTTTCAATATGTAACAGAAGCAATGCATCCCTGCCCATTAAGAGAAGAGTTTGCTTTAATGCTTTCTGAGCTCAGACTCGGTAAAAAGAGAACAGAAGCTCTAAGAGCCCTTGCTGATAGAACTCAGCATCCTGATTTAACACTTGTAGCAATTACTATAGCCCATGGAGAAGAACTTGGAGCACCTATAACCCAGACTTTAGCTTCTCTTGCTGATGAGGTTAGAAGAAAAAGATGGGACCAAGCAGAGGAAAGAGCTGCAAAAACCCCGGTACTTATAGTAATTCCGACCATACTTTTAATTTTGCCAACCATATTTATTATAATTTTTGGTCCTTTTGTTTTATATTATCTATTCGGAGGAGGTATGTAAAATGAAATATTTTTTATTTTATGTAATACTAACAAATCAGAGCCCTGAAGAAAGGGCTGATCTTTACATAAAACTTGCTGATTACAAGAATGCTGTAATAGAGTATTCTGATTTAATCTACAAAAAACCAGAGGATAAAAAGTTAAGGGAAAAACTTTTGTTCAGCGCAAATAAATATATTGAAAGAAATTCTCTGAAAATTAACAAAGAAATTTTGGAAAAGGCTTTATCCAAATATAATAACGGGGAGCTTGATTCTGCTTTATATTTATCAAAAATTTTATATGATAAATTTTATTTTGATCCAGAGATAATTAATTTTTATCAAAAATGTCTATGGACAGTTGATTCTTTAAGAAATCTTTATTCCCTTTTAATAGAGACTGAGAGAAGAAAAGACTATCAAACAGCCCGTAAGATTGCTCTTGAGATTAAAAATATTTATCCCAGTTACCCCGAAATTGAAGAAAAGGTGAGTTACTATGAGAGTAAAATACCAAAAGTGGAGGAAAAAAGGGTGCAAGTAGCTGAAAGAAGAGAGGTATCAAAAAGACCTCCTGAAAAAACTGTTGAACTTGAAAAACCTGTGATAGTGGAGGAGAATATTCAGGCAAAAGTTCAGGAGCTTTATAAAAGAGGTGTTGCCCTTTACAGTGAGGGAAAATTGGAGGAAGCAAGGGAAATTTTCAGAGAAATCCTTAAGATTGATCCTCAAAATACAAAGGTAAGGAGAAATCTTGCAGTTATTGAAGAAAGGTTAAGGGGGAGGAGATGATGGAAAGAAAAAACTTTATTATTACGGGGTTTTTTATATCTGTGGTATCCTTAGTAATTTTGCTATATCTTTTTGGTAGATGGGTTTTAAACGAAACAAACAGATGGTTAACAAGTGATGCAGAAAATTTCTCCTATGCAATTTTCAGCAGTCTTCATGAAAGTATAAAAATTCCCTGGGAAACTGGAGATGAGATAAGTTTAAGTTACATAGTATCTCGTATGAAAAAGGAAAATAGAGATATTGAGGAAATTTCAATAATTGATAGGGAGAATACTATTATAGCCCATACAAACACTGATTATATTTTAAACAAATTTAAGTTTCCTGATGAGGCACCTTTTGACCTGAGAGGATTTGGTTTTTCAATAAGGAATAATAGAGTATATATGTATAAACCCGCTTTAAGTACCCTTGGTGACACTCTTGGTTACATATATCTTACTTTAAAACCCCGATCCCTGAGTGAGGGCAGAGATTCTTTAAGGAGGATTCTTTTTCTTTTTGTTGTTACCCTCTCAGCACTTTTTCTCTTTTTATCTGCGATACTTGTGTTTATTTCAACGCCGGTAGAGAGAAGAAAAATAATTTTTGAGCCAAAATATTCCGATTTTCTCTCTCATCATATCCCTGATTCAGGGGGTTATAAGCCAGAAGGATGGGTTCTTTACCCTTTCTATGATAGAGGGAAAATTCCAAATATTTTTTATAAGGTTTTCAGAATTTCACCTGAAAGATGGGGAATTTTAAGTTTCCAGATAATAAGTGGTGGTTATACTTGGTCTATTCTATTCCCCTTTATAAACTCATTTTTTGATAAATATCTTTTTACAGAGGAGGACCCATTTGTAATTTTGAAAAATTTACAGGATGAATTTTCAAAACTTATGATCAATGAGGGTATTGTGGAGGGTTCTCTTTTATTTTTTGATGAAACAAAAGGTAAGATAAGAGGAGCAAGTTTTGGTGATCACATTCTCTATAGAAGAAGAGTTAGTGAATTCCTTCCAATCTATGAACCAGTAAAATTTTATGATTTTTCAAGCAAAACTTCAGAAGTAAGATACTTTGAAAGTGAAGAGGAAGATTTTTTAATTTTAGTAACTGGTAATTTTTACAGATGGTTTAAATTTAATGAGCTTATGGAAAAAATTAAAGATATAAAGGATGAAGAAGATATTAAAAAAATTATTGAAAATTTTAAATTTTTGTATGAGGAAAGTAAAATTAATGAAGGAATTCTGCTTTTATTTTTAAAGAAAATAAAGGAGGTAGAGTAATGAATCTCTTCATTTTTTTTCTTTTATCCCAAACTATTTCAACACTTGTAGGAGGAGATTATATAAAATCTTTTTCTTCAGGAAAATATATTTACGAGGTATCTCAGAGAGGTGTTGCTATTGTTAATGTGGAAAATCCTCAGGAACCTTTTATTGAATATGAGATTCCAACAAAGGGAATTTCCATAGACCTTGCTCTTTCAGGTAATAATCTTTATATTCTTGATTCCCAGGAAGGAATTATAGTTTATTCTTTAAAATATAGAGAAAAGAAAAATACATTCAAAGTTAAAAATGCAAATTCAATTATTTCAATTCCTCCTTACATATACATAGGAACATCTGATGGTTTTATTGAAATATATGAAGTAGATGGATATAATTTAAAGGGAAAAGGAAAAATCAAATTAAGGGGACCTTTAACTTCAATTCAAATTGCTCCACAGGGACTGGTAGCACTTGTTTCTGATTCAATCTTATCTCAAATTAAATTTTTGAAAGAAGGTAACATAAGTTTAGGTGAAGAATATGTGTCCACTTCGAAACTTACAAAATTTTTGGTTCTTGATACTCTCATCTTATTTGGTAAAAAGGAGGGAGGTTTTTACCTCGGAAAATTTTCAAGACCTTTTATAGAGGTAGTAAAGGAAATTGTCCCATCCTATGTAATTACAGGATTAGAGATTTATGGTTCTCAGGTTTTTGTGGGAACAGAAGATGGTAGATTATATTTATTGAGTTATCCTGATTTGAATATTGTTTCAACAGCCCAGCTTGTAGGCCAGATCAATGATTTTGTTGCTATTGGTAATGTACTTATAACTTCAGTCGGAAGGGCTGGTATTTCAGTCTTAAGATTACCTGAGCTGGAAGAAATTAAAACCATAGGTGGTTTTGGTTCACTTGTATCTGTCAATGTAATGACAAGGGAAATACTCTATCTCCTTGATCCTCTTCTTGGAGTGAGATTTGTATCTTTCTTTTCCCCACATGACCCGCAGAAAGAAGAGGAAACCAATCTCTTTGGGACCTTTGTGAAGATTTTAAAATTTAGAGATTTAATAATAGCAGCGATAAGGGAAGGTGGTATATGGATTTTAAATGCTGATAGAATAGATGAGATAAGGGGTTTTCTTCCCATAGAGGGTTTTGTTAATGATTGTATAAACATAGAAGATAAAATTTTTATTGCTACTGACAGAAACATAATAGGTTTTGAGTATAAAGATGGTAAACTCTTTGAAAATTTTAGTATAAAGACAGATGCAAAAACTTTAAAGTTAATTCAAGTTGGGAAAAAATTTGTGTGCCTTCAGGAAAACGGAATTTTTATTTATGATTATGATGGAAAAATTATAGAACATAAAATGGGTATATCATCCCACTTATATGCTTTAAGAGGCAAAGAGGTTTTCATATGTGATATGACCGGAAAAGTTTACAAATTTGAAGAAACCCTTCAAAATTTGAGTTTTCTTTTTTCAGTGAGAGTTCCTGTTACTGATTTTGTTGTTGGTAAAAATGAAATATATGTAGCTGATGCTACTAATAAAATCAGAGTTTACTCTATACCTCATAAAAATTTGAAGTTTGATTTTGATTTGCCTGAGCCAGTTTATTATTTGAAAATGAAATACCCTTATCTTTTCGTTTACGGTGAGAGTGATAGAATTTTCATATATAATGTTGCAAGGGATATCCCTGAGTTTGTAAATAGTATAAGGACAAAAAAAGGAATTAAATCACTTGATTTTTCAGAATCGGGTATTTATGTTGGAGAAGATAGGCTTATAGAAACTTACAGATTCTATAGATTTGAAACCCCAACAGAAATATCCTATTATTTAACTTACGGAGAACTTTATAGAGCAGTACCCCTTAGAGAGGATAATATACTATATATTGCTGGAGGTTCTTCTGGTTTAATAGGTATTGATTTAACAAATATTTATTCCCCAGAATTATTTTTCCATCACATCCCTTCAGAAGGTGTAACTTATGATATTATTATTTCTCAGAGGTTTTTAATTTGTGCAAATCTTGAAGGCGGGATAGAGGTTTTTGAGCTCCTATCAAGTAAAAAGCCTAAATTCTTTACAAAAATAAAAGGTGATGTTCTTTCAATTGATGTGGTTAATAATACTTTTTTGGTTTCTGGAGATAGAACAGGTCTTATTAAGGTTTATGATATGCGGGGTGGTGTTTTTTCACAAATTTCAGAATTTTCGGAGTTTAAATCTCCGGTTCTTGATCTTGAATCATCTGGAAACTATGTTTATGCTTCTTTTGGAGACGAGGGGATAGGAATAATTGATTTGAGTGTTCCCCACTTTCCAAGGGTTAAAAAAATTATAAACCCTGGTTTTCCTGTGTTTAGATTGAAAATTTTAGATGACCGTGTTTTTGCCATATGTGGAGCCTATGGTGTAATTGAGTATAAATTAAAAGAGGATGGAGATTTAGTTTATTTGAATCACATAGATACACCTGGGAATGCCCAGGATGTAAATAAAATGGAGAGTTTCTATTTAATTTCTGATACCTATGGACTTGAAATATATAGAAGGAGGTAAAAAATGAGACCAAATGTAAGAAGACTTTTAATAGCTTTATCCCTGGCAGGGATAGCTGCCCTTTTACTTATAAGTTATATTCAGGATGTTGAAAGAAAGACACTAATGAAGGGTGCTCCAGAAAGGGTTCTGGTAGCAAAGAAAGATATAAGCGCAAGGACAATCATATCAGAAGATCTTGTGGAATACAGAGAAATTCCCAAACCCTTTATAGAACCCCTTGCAGTTTCAGATATAGGTGAAATTATTGGGATGGTTGCAATAACTGATATAAGGAAGGGGGAACAGATCACAAAAAATTTACTTTTACCCTTACAAACATGGACAGTTCTCTCTTCCTTTGTACCTGAAGGTTATAGAGCTATAACAATTCATGTGGATGAGGTTTCGGGGCTTGGAGGTTTGATACTTCCTGGAGATGAAGTAGATGTGGTGGCAACTTTTTCTCTTGAAGATTTAAGGAGATATATTCCGGAACAGGAACTGGAAAGGTATTTAAGAAGTCCGGGACTTTACAGAGTAAGAGGACCTTATTCTTCCTTTGCAACTATTACCTATAAGGCTGTTAGGATTCTTGCTGTTGGGAGATCACTTCTTGCTCTACCGCCTACAGTAACAGAGAAGAAAGGAGGGTTTATGGGAATGCCAGAAACAGCAGAAATGGAAAGGGTAACATCTGTTACGCTTGCGGTTCCAAGAGAAATTGTAAAAGAACTTTCCCTTCTTGAAAAAATTTCAGATATAAGGCTCGTTTTAAGATCTGTAAGGGAGGTGAAACTTCCAGGTGAAGATACATTAATAGAAAAGCCCTTAACTGTTTTTGATATTCTTGAAAAATATAATCCAAAACCAAAACCTAAAAAAATTACAAAACCAGCGCCTACCTCCCAGATTTCTCCTTATTCCTATATAAATATATATAAGAGAACAGAATTGGAACAGGTTAAACTCAGGGAGAATGAGGTGATTGAACAAAAACCTTGGGGAGAAGGTAGAAGAGGAGAATTTGAACCTTCTAAGATTATGGAGACATTTATGGGTTCTTATATGAAGGGAATAGAAAATGTTTTGAAACAGTCAGGTGTTAAAGTCCCTGCTAATTTATCAGTGCCCTGCGATACCTGTTTCTGATAAACTATATTAAAAAAATAAAACCAGAAAAATTAGTTAGAAAGTTTGAAGAATTTGTAAAAAAGAAATCAAAAACTGAAGCTTTTTTAGCTTTTTTATCCTTTATTGGTTTGAGATTTTTTTTTGAGACTTTATTAGAATCTGCTCATGCTGTTGAAAATAAGTTTGATTTTATCTTACATTTTTACCTATTCTTTATAGCACTTTTTATTTCAATTTATATATATCTAAAAATATTTTTTGAAAGGGAATTTATATTTAAACTTATATGTTATGGTTTTTTTATTATAATTCTTCCCCCCTTTGTTGACTGTATATTGTCAGGTGGAAAAGGGCTTGTTTTGAGTTATCTAACAAAAACATCACAGATACCTATCATATATCTTTCTCTCTTTACCTCACCCTTCAGAGTGACCTTTGGTGCAACACCAGGAATAAAGATCGAAGTTTTGGTTATTGATTTTTTTCTTTCTTTTTATCTTTTTTTAAGGTTAAATGGGATTAAAAGAAAGATTATACCAATTTTAAACTTTTTTATCTTTCCCTTTTTTCCACTTCTTTTAAGTTCAATTTTTGCCTTAGAGGATCTTTATTATTATTCCCTTGTTACTCCAATTTTTATTGCAAAACCCACCATTCCAAATCTCTTTTTTATAATAATTATTTTGGTTCTTTCCTTTTTTGCTTTTAGAGAATATTTCCCGGAAAAAGTAAGTATTTTTTCTTTTGTATTTTCTTTTATTACCCTTTTAGTAATTGTTTTATATTCTATTAAAATTAGCGAATTTGTGCCGAAATTTCTCTTTTTACCCGGTAATATACTTTATATTATATTACAAACCCTTTCAGTTTTCTTTTTATATATCTCTTTTACTAAGGATAAATTGTATGTTTTACCTTTTATTTTATCTTTCCTCTTAATTTCCATACAATCTTCAGCAACAATAGTTGCTTTTTTTGTTTTTTCTATTTGTTTTTATGTTTATAGGAATTATTCATTTTTTTATAATTTTTTGTTTTTTGTTTATTCTTTAATTATGGGTCTTACATTCTTTGCTCTTGGTAGTAAAATTCCTTTTCCTGATTTTAAAAATCATATTTTTAGAGTATCTGCAGAGTTTTATAAGATAGAAGGAAAATATTCAAAAGGAATAAATCTTTTATCAAGGGTTTCAAAAAAGGAATTTTATGACTATTTTAAACTATCACATCTTTCCTTTTTGAATGGTGATCTTAGAGATTTTGATATTTTTCTTGAAATGGCACAGGTTAAATATATTTCTGCACCTCCACACTATAGATCAATTGACCAGAGAGTTGATTTCTGGAAACTGGAAAAGGAGAGGTTTTTAATTGAGAAAGATTATTCAATTTTGTATATGACGGGTCTTGCAGTTTTAAATCCCAGGGTAGAAAGTGAAGAAATACTCAAATTTCTTTGGAAGTTATGTGATTACTTAAATGAAAGGGAAAAAATAAAACTTAAAAAGTTTCTTAATCTATACAGATGAAAGGTTTTCCACATACCCTTGACAAATTTATTTTTTTAAGTTATAATTATAACGAGTATTAGTTAATGAGGAGATAAAAAGATGGAAAAAATTAAGATAATATTTAATGAAAGGGGTGAGGCCGCAGTTGAGTATGCGGTCTTGGTGGGAATATTTGGATTTCTGGGGATTTTTCTTTTGAACTATGCTCTTTACTTACTCGGAAGTGATCTATTATATAAATGGTATAAATTTTTTTATTCTTTAAAGCCATGAAAATTTTAAAGAATGAAGATGGTGCAGCAGTTCTTGAGTATGCTGCTATTATAGGAGTTATTGCCCTGTTTTCTTATGCTGCTTGGAAAATGTTAGGTTTTGTTCTTAGACTCCTCGTAATGAAACTTTTATATGTTTTATTATGGTAAAGGGGGTGTAAACTATGGATAAAAAAAGAAGAGGTCAGGTAATGGTTGAGGCAGCAATTGGTATGGCTTTATTTTTAATGCTTACCTTAGGTGCTATTGAGACAGCGAGATTTGCCCTGAGGAGGATACAGATTACCTATGCTTCCTTTCAGGCAAATAGAGTTGCTATTGTTAATAAGGGTGATACCACTTCTGTTAGAAAAGCTCTTCAAACTATTTCAACTCATATAAAGGATGCTAAATTTGAATTGAAGGATGAAGGAGATGAATATTCTTTGATGGTTAAAAAAACTTTTCATCCCTTGATTCCCTTTATTGATGTAGATTCATTAGTTTTTGCAGGTTACTCAAGACTTCCAAAAGGTCATTTTCAGAATAAAGAATTTCCTTATAAATATAAAGGTTACAGCACATATTATCCTGCCTTATGGAACTCTTCAGATATGGAGGATGAAAAAGAAGCCGGAATTTTAACTTATGATAGGTATTTAAGGGCATTTATAAGATGCGAGAATAATAGGTACGAAGCTTGGAGACCCGGATGGGGACCCTGGGGCGAATATGGTGGTGGTGGTGAAGCAGAAGTAAAAAGTGGCGGAAAGGATGAGCCGAATGACCCCTTTCATCTTGGGACATGGTATCCACCTTATGGAATTTTGAGGAATAAGAATCCAGAGAAGGACAGAACAGGAAATCAGGCTTTAATTGACCAGTATTATTTTGTTGAGGCAATGTTAATTGGTTTTTCCACCTTTCCTTTTTTGACTTTTTATCCTGAGAATAAACCTTACTGGTCAAGGGCAATTACTGGTTTTGGGCATGGTAATAATATAAATAAGGGTAGTGATGCTCATCCTTACAGAGGTGATTTCCTGGAATATATATATTCTCAGGGCTACGCCATACCTGGATGGTATGGTTTCTGGCCAAGGTATGAGGCATTATGGTGGACACCTGTTGATTGTGCTGACCTTGTTACAGGAATGTACTATATAGGAATGGGTAATCAGTGGTTTTCAGATCCCTGGAGTGAATATTATAAAGATAGTGACAATTACATTTCTGGCTGGGGGACAGCCTATGCCGATGCCTGCTGGGACCCAATTGATACCCCATGGGGATGTATACCAGGAGCAGGAGTTGGTGATGATTTTCAATTTACAATTTTTAATGGGTGGTTTGCGAATTATAGGGGAACTCGCGAACCCTGGGATTGGAAAGGGACAAGGAGGCTTTATGATGCTGCCTTTTATGTAGCTACTTTTAATGAGATTGAGTGGATATACCTCGTGGAAGGTTTTATGGTAGACCATCCTGACCATGGAAAATCTCTTTCTTTAAAGGATGATTTAAGGGGCTGGGGAACAAAGTGGGATTGTTTATGGTATGAAAGTCCCTGGGATGAGTGGAATGGCGAGGAAAAACAATAAGGAGGTGTGATATGAAGAGAAGAAGAGGTGCAATTTTAGTTTTTGGAATATTTTTTATGTTAATTGTTTTTGCTGTTATGGGGTATGTTTATGAAATGGGTAGGATGACAATTGCTAAAATGAGAGCGCAGAATGCTGCTGATGCATCTGCAATGGGTGCTCAAACTGTTCTTTCCAATTTAAGAAATATAGCAACAACTCATTATATGACAGCGGATCTTTTCAGAAGAATTGCAGTTACAACAACTTCAAAAAATTTCCCTTTAAGTATGCCCTGGTTATATATATACCTTATTGGATATTCTTGGAATAAAAAAGACCTTTTTGTAAGTGATTTGCCAGATGAGACAGCTGAAAACCTTGTAAAACTTTATCATTTTCTTTTCCATATTCAGGATTTCGCTGTCACAAGAATGCTCGCTGCTTACGATTCTAAAATATTTTTCAGGGATTTTATAAAAGAGGAAGCAGAGAATCATTTTCCTGTGACCAGAAATAGAATGAAGCTTGTTGCTTGGGTAATGGGTTATCTAAATTTATATGGTGAGAATCAAGTTGAAGGGGATGAAATTGGATGGGTTAATCTAAAATTTGACAAGAATAGCCCGGGTTGGGCTCCGCCTGGTTTAAGGGTTGATTATGGAGAAGAAGTTGACGGACCTCACCCCCACAGGAGAATAAAAAATAAGCATGACGAGATTGAAATGAATAAAAAACTTGGTAGGGCTTACAGTGAATCTTATGTTGTTATTCCACCTTCAAATTTTTTGATGAGAACTTTTGTTTCAAGAAACTGGGGTAAAATTGGTGCAATTAAAGAGCCTTTTAGTTTTCTTGAGGGATTTCCCTTTGTTGTGAGAAGTGATGCTGCTTCTGGTCCTAAAGAATTTTATATAAGAGTGGGTCTTCCTGAAAATATACCTTTGATAGGCTGGCTTCAGGAAGATGGGTACTGGAGTTTTCCACAACTTATACCTACAATAAGGGTAGAGGGTAATAATCCCATTGAGGGGCAATGGCCTTATCATTAAAAAGGAGGTCTAAAATGAGGGAAAGTAAGAAAAAAGGGACTTTTCTTGTGGAACTTGCTATTATACTTCCCATTTTCCTTCTACTTTTATCCTGGATTTTTATGATAGGAATGATATTGCACAGAAAACAGGTAGTAACCCTTGCAGCAAGGGCAGGGGCTCAATATGCTGTTTACCCTGATCCTGTTTATGGTGAACGTATGGCTACGATGGGTGTATGGATTCCCTTGATGGGAGGAAAAGGGAACAAAGTAAGGGAGATAGTTAAGGATGTTTTAAAAAGGAATGGTTTAAATCCCGATAAGGCGAAAATAGATATTGATTGGTTCCCTGTTCCTTTTATTCCTCCTTTCAAAGAAGGGAATGTTCAAAATCCTGGTCAGAATGGTAGAGCAACAGTGCATGCCCTTTACACAGATATGTTAGGTGGAAACAATTGTGACACAAGATGTCATTCAGGACTTGTTAGACAGGAGCTCAAAAGGGAGTTTGATGATGTTTCAAGGTACAGATATACAAAATACGGAATTCCTTGTGATATATGGGTTGTTAAGGTAAGGGTGGAATATCCACTCGGGGAATCTATTCTTAATCTTTTAAATCCA
>CBFGJR010000213.1:0-11061 GCA_965649145.1 Caldifarciminota bacterium
AGGTCAAATTATAGCGTATCACATTAAAATTGAATTTTCTGGAGCAGGTAAGTTTGGAAACGGTTCTACTCTTAATCATTACCTTTCCCTGGATCGCTGGTGGGCTCCCAATAAATTTGGAAACACCTTGCAGGGATTAATAAAGGAAGATTTTTTCCAAGTAGACTCTGCTCCGGGTTTGGTTTTAAAAGCAAACAGGAGTACTGGCATGGGTTCAGCATTGATAGAGAGTGTAGGAATAAAAGAATCCTCTAAGTACAGTTCAGGAATTAAAAGTAAGACAGGTTTTATTATAGACAAAATCACTATTTTTAATGAAGGAAATCTGTATGATCTCTCAGGGAAAAAGGGGTACCGAATAAAAAAGGGAATTTATTTTATGAAGAATAAAAAGCAAGGTAAAATTAAATTTATTGTTATTAAATAAGCTTTTTTAAGATATCAGCAGAATACTTTTCTATTAAATAAATATTGAATTTCAGTTCTTTTTTTAAATTTTTAAGTTCCTTTTTAATTTTCTTAAAATCTACTTTATCCAGATACAATTTGTAAAAGTTAAAAAGTAAAACAAGGTCATCTCTTTTTGTGTTTTTTACAATTTTCTCCATATCCTTTAAAATTTCATCAACTTTCTCCTTTTTAATAATCTTTATTTTAAAAAGAAGTGATAAAACCCTGAAATAAAAAACTGGCAATTTTTCTGTCCTGGAATAAAAAAGGGGTTCTTCTATATATTTCAATGAACTATCAATATCACCGGATAAAAAATAAACAAGAGAAAGGGAATAAAGATTGAGATTTTCTCCATATTTATAATTTTCTTCCTTTGACAATTCAACAAGTTTTTTAAAATAGTAAATACTATCCTCAAATTTTCTTTTATATAACAAAAATATAGCATAATTATGAATAACTGTTAAGTATCTAACCCCCTTTTGAAGTTTTTCAATTTTAAAGAAATCCATTGATTTTAAAAAGGACTCCTCGGCTTTTTTTATTTTACCCAAGGAAAGATAAAAGACACCTTCATAAGCCTTTATCTTTGCAATGTACTCAGTATCTTTCATTGAATCTGCAATATACTCAGCTCTTTTTAAATTTTTGAATGCTTTTTCAAATTCACCTTTTGTATATAAAAGAAAGGAATATTCAGCGAGAACATTATAAAGGGATTTATACTCTCTTAAAAACTCATACTTCTCAATGGATTTTTTAAAGTAATTTTCAGACTCATCTAACTTACCAAGCATTAAATTGTTGTAAGCAATACTGAACTCAAGATTTGCAAGTTCACTTAAAGAAAGACTCTCCTTTTCTTTATAAAGTTTAAAGCATATTTCAAGGGATTTTTCATATTCACCTGTATTTTCAAGAGCTGTTTGATATAAATTCATAAATTTTAATCTCTTACCTTTTCCCCATAAATTTACCTCATCCTTTATCTTTTCAAGAACTGAAAAGGCTTCTTTAAATTTACCCATATCCAGTAAAATATCTGCAAGTGAAATAAAAAGTTCTTTCCCTTTTTCTTTCAGGAAATCTATACCCTTTTCAAGAATGTAAAGAGACTCCTCTTTTTTACCCTTAATACTGAAATAAAGTGAAAGAAAATCATAGTAATTTATATCCCCCTCAGATAGATTTTCTATCCAGTCTTTTCCTTCTTCCAGAAAACCAAGGTTTAAAAGTGAGTATATTCTCTTATAAACACAATTTTTAGAAATTTCCAAATTTTTTATTTTGTAGCTTTCTATTAAAAAATCTGTTAATAATTTCAAATCACTTATACTTCCCCTTTCATAAAGTTTTTCTATTAATTTCTCACCAAATTCTATTACCTTATCATAGAGTTCACCCTTAAAAGCATGATAAATAGAAAACATACTTTCTTTATTAATTGAATTTTCCCATATTTTTCTGTGAATATCTCTTCTTTCACCTTTTAAAAGCGTATCGTAAATTACTTCCTGAAAAAGAGGGGTTTTGAAATAATATTTATTTTCTTCTTTAAATAAATAGCCTTTTATTACAATCTCTTTTAAGTCACTATCCTTTAAATCAATCAAACTTAAATTCTTCTCTTCAAAGGAAGGACCCAGAACAGAAACCCTTTTCAGTATCTCCTTTAAATTTTTATCAAGATTTTCTACTTCTGACATTATCACAAGATCAACCCTATCAGGTATTCTTTCACCTTCTGATAAAATTATTTCACTTATGAATAAAGGGTTCCCCTTTGTTTTATCAAATATTTCCTCCTGATAATGAACAGGAAGAGAGGGATTAACCCTATTTATAAATTCCTTAAACTCTTCATAATTAAAACCCCTTAATTCTAAAAATTCTAAATCAACACCCTTTAATCTTCTTAAAATTACATTCTTATCTCTTGTAGCAATTAATAAGGTGAGTTTTATTTTAATCCTTTCAATTATGAATTTTATAAACTCATAAGATAAAAAATCAGCCCACTGCATATCATCAAGAATAAAAACTGCTTTCTTTTCTTTCTCAATATGATTAATAAAATAAAAGTAATCTTCTTCTTTTCTAAAATTAAACCTTTCTCTAAACTCAGAAGAAAAGATATTAAAATCTCCTCCAAAGGGTGAGGCTTTGAAAGTATAAAGAGGATATTCACCTTTAATCAAATCCTTAATTTTATTTAAGAGGAAAGTCTTACCAATACCCGGAGGTCCATATAAAACAGAAACCTTAACTTTTTTATTCTCCTTAATCTCCTTTAAAATCTTATCAATAATTTCTCTTCTGCCTATAAATGGAAATTTATATTTTTCTTTTAACTCCTCAGATAATCCAAGAACCTTAAAAACCTTTACTTTCTCTCTTTTTCCTTTAACCTTTTGATTACCCAAACTTTCAAAAATAAAAATATCTCCTGCTAAATTTTTTGTTGATTCACTGACAAGTATCTCATCAATACCCGAAAGCGATTCTATTCTCTGAGCCAGATTAACAGTATCACCAATTACAGTATAGTCAAGAGTTTCACTAAGACCAATACCTGTTAAAAGTATTTCTCCTGAATTTATACCTACATGTACACCTATCCCATATTCTGGTTTTAAGACATTAACAAAATTCAATATTTCAAGACCTGCCCTTATAGCCTTTTCTGCATGGTTCTCATACACACCCTTTACCCCAAAGAAACACAGACAGGCATCTCCTATATACTTATCAACTGTCCCATCGTAGCTTTCAACAATCTCCTTTACCCTTGTGAAAAAAACATCAAGTATCTTAACAACCTCCTCTGCATCTTTTTTCTCTGAAAGACTTGTAAAACCTGCAACATCAACAAACATAACTGAAACTCTTTTTCTCTCTGCCTCTTTCTCTTTTACCAATTTTGAGCCACATTTACCACAGAAAACAAATCCATCAGGATTTTCAAAAGAACATTTTGAGCACTTTATTCCCATTACTTTTTAAATTTTAAAGTAAATTTATCAATTCTTCCCATTTAGAAATACTTATAATATTCCCTTTTACCTCCTTTCTCTTAGGATTCCATAAAACAGCTTTTGCACCTATTTTTAAAGGACCTTCTATATCAAGTTCAGGAGTATCCCCTATATGCAAAAGTTCCTCTGGTTTTATTTTAAAAAAATTTATAACTTTCATAAAAATCTCTGGATGTGGCTTTCTCACCCCTTCAAAGGAAGAAAAAAGCATTATATCAAAAAAAGAAGAAATACCCGCATCTTCAAGGATTCTCTTTTCTACATTCCCCCCAGGAGTATTAGAAACAATACCGAGTTTAAAACCCCTTTCTTTTAATATTTTAATCACTTTCAAAACCTCTTCATGCACCTTTAAACCTGCCTTATAAAGATACTCCTCATAAATCTCAACAATTCTTTCAATAATTTCCTTTTTTCTTCCAATTCCGAAACTATTAAGCATTTCTTCTACCATTATATAGAGTGTAACTTCCTTATTACTCAAAGGATTATCCCTGTACAGATTCCATACATTGCTTGAAATTTCTTTTATTTCTTCATAAGAAAAAAAGTAACCCATTTCCTTTAAATATTTTGAAACCTCCCTTGCCCTCTTTTCTCTCATTTCCTCAATTTTTCCCTCCTCAATCGGGACAAGGGTATCCCAGTAATCAAAAGTTATAACCTTTATTTCCATAATCAAACAAACCCGGGAACATCTTCATACTTTAAAGGTCTTTCCATAAGTTCTTTTATGGCACTTTTTAAATCCTTTTTATCATACAAAACCTCATATAATTTTTTTGCAATTGGAATATAAACACCCCTTTTCTCCGCCAGTTTCACATAAGGTTTTAAAGTATAAAAACCCTCGACAGTTTTTATTTTTTTCAAAGACTCCTCTATGCTTTCCCCCTTACCAATTAAAATTCCAAAATTTCTATTCCTTGAAAGGTCACCTGTCGCTGTTAAAAGAAGGTCACCAAGACCTGAAAGCCCTGAAAATGTATGGGACCTTGCTCCCATCTCTTTTCCAAACCTTGACATCTCAACAAGTGACCTTGTTAAAAAAGCAGCCCTTGAATTGAAACCCAGATTTAAACCATCAAGTATTCCAGCACCTATCGCATAAACATTTTTTAAAGCACCACCAAGTTCCACTCCTTTTATATCAAAAGAAATATAAACCCTGAAAAAGGGTGTTGTAAGTAATCTTTGAATCTTTTTTATATCCTCACCTTCTGGACCAGCAAGAACAGTAAGTGAGGGAACATTTTTTAAAACCTCCTCAGCAAAATTTGGACCCGATAAAACAAAGATTTTTTTAGCCTTTCTTTTTAAAACCTCCCTTATTATTTCACTTGGTCTTTCAAGCTTTTTAATCTCGAGCCCTTTTGAGGCTGAAATTATAATTTTGGGTTTTTTAATAAATTTTCCCAGTTCCTCCCATACCTCTCTTACATACTGCGTGGGAATAGCAGAAATGAAAACATCAGAATCATTCGCACATTTTTCTAAATCAAGGGAGGGAATAACCTTATCAGGGTATTTAAAAAAATTAAAATAAATGGGATTTCTCCTCTCTTTGTTTATATTTTCAAGGATGAGCTTATTTCTATCCCACAGGTAAACCTTTTCAAAATTAAAGGAAGATATATAGGAAAGGGCTGTTCCCCATCTTCCAGCTCCTGCTATAAAAATTTTCAAGGTCTTATTTCCTCAAAAAAATATTTACCATCATTTTCTTTTATTATACCTGCTCTTGGAACAGGGTCATGCTCAAAAAATAAAAGCCACTTCTCCTTTGATGCTAACGCATAATACTTTTTTCTAACCTCAAGGGTTTTAAGAGGAAAAGTATCATAACCCATTATATAGGGAAGAGGAACATGATAACTTGTCGGTACTATATCCCCAAAATAAATGGCCTTTTCACCTTTACTTTCTATTAAAACAAATTGATGACCTTCAGTGTGTCCACCTGTATGAATAAGCTTTATACCAGGCAAAATCTCGGTATCTCCATCAACTAAAACAAGTTTCCCCTCATTGTAAAGGGGTTCAAAATTCTCTTTTCTATAAGATGCTCTTGTTCTTTCATTTGGGTTCATTGCATCCTCAAATTCCTTTTTTTGAACATAAAAAACTGCATCTGGATAAGAAATAACCAACCTATCACCAGCATATTCAGTGGAACCTCCTGCATGGTCAAAATGAAGATGTGTTAAAACAACATGGGTTATCTCCTCCCTTTTTATTCCGTAAACTTTTAAAGGCTCATTCTTTAATTTTATCCCATAAATATCAAATTCCTTCTCTGAATACTTATTTCCTGTTCCATTATCTATCAAAAGTTTAAAACCCTTTCCTATTACCAAAAGGGGATTCAAACCAAGAGTTATCCTGTTACTTCTATCAGGTTTAGCACTTTTTGACCATAAAACCCTGGGAACAACACCAAACATTGCTCCACCATCAAGTTTAAATACACCAAAAGAGAGGTGTATTAACCTTAGCTCACCTAAATTAAAAATTCTCTTCATTAAATCTCCTTAAAAAATTTTAAATAAATTTTCCTTGTTCTCGGTCCATCATACTCTGCCAAAAAAACTCCCTGCCACTTACCAAGAACAAGTTCACCATCCTCAACAAATAAAAACAAACTGCTTCCTGTTATCGTTGTCTTTACATGAGCATCAGCATTACCCTCAGTGTGCTTATAAGGACCCTTTGGGGGTGCTATAAGATGCAGAGAGTGCATTATATCCTGACTCACAGCTGGGTCATAACTCTCATTAACAGTTATTCCACAGGTAGTATGGGGAACATATAAAAAAACTATTCCCTTTTCAAATTTTTTATTTTTTATTATTTTTTTAATCTCCTCGGTGATCTCAACATACTGCTCCCTTTCTTTTGTTTGAATTGTTAAAATTTCCATAAATTCTCCCTCTCCCTTTATCTATTTAAAATATGGATTGCCCTTTTATGAACATTCTCAGCTGCCTCCATTAATATCTCACTGAAAGCTGGATGAGGATGGATTGTAAGACCTATATCTTCAGAGGTAGCACCCATTTCTATGGCAAGGGCTCCTTCACCTATAAGAGAAGATGCTTCAGGAGAAATAATATGAACACCTAAAACTTCGTCATTTTCCTTATTTACTATTATTTTAGCAAACCCCATAGTTTCTCCATAAGTTAAGGCTCTGCCACTTGCAATCAAAGGAAACTTACCAATTTCAATATCAATTCCTTTATTTCTTGCTTCCTCTTCTGTCATCCCACAGGACGCAAATTCAGGGATTGTATAAACAACAGAGGGAATACATCTTGGATCAAATTCAGAATTCATGCCTTTTATCACCTCTGCTGCCACAATTCCCTCCTTTGAAGCTTTATGGGCTAAAAGAGGTGGCTCAGCAACATCACCTATCGCATAAATTCCACTTTCATTTGCCCTTCTTTTTTTATCCACCTGTATGAAACCTTTTTCACTTATTTTTAAACCCAATTTTTCAATCCCTTCAATGTTTGAATTTGGTTTTCTTCCAATGGATACAAGCAAAACATTCCCTTCATAAATTTCCTCTTTCCCTTTATAATCTACAAGTAAAATTACTTTACCATTTTTAACTGAAACTTCCTTTGCCCTTCTTTCAGTGAAAATCTTTATACCTTTTCTTTTAAGAATTTTTGTTAATTCATGAGCCATCTCCTTATCCATCCCTGGTAAAATCTGGTCCATAAGCTCAATCACCTCAACATCACTTCCAAGATTCTTATAAATATAAGCAAATTCAAGACCTATTGCTCCACCCCCGAGTATTAAAAGTTTTTGAGGAACTTTTTTTAAACTAACTGCATCATCACTCGTCCATATATACTCACCATCAGGTTCAAAACCTTTTATTAAAAATGGGATTGAACCAGTTGCTATAACTACATTTTGAGCAGTAAATTCTTTTATTTCGCCTTCCTCTGTTTTAACTTTTATCTTTTTATCAGAATCAAAAACCGCCTCACCCTTTATAAAATCTACATTACCCGATTTCCATAAACTCGTAATACCTGTGACAAGTCTTTTTACAATTTTATCCTTCCATTCCCTCAATTTTTCTATATCATAACGAAAATCAGAGAAAGTAAACCCAATCTCCTTTTTAGCCCTTTCATTTGATTCCATAACATGAGCAGCGTGAATTAAAGCCTTTGTAGGGATACATCCCACATTAAGACATACCCCACCTATAAATTTTTTATCAATAACAAGAGTCTTAATTCCAAGCTGGGAAAGTCTTATCGCGCAAACATAACCTCCTGGACCTGCTCCAATGACAATTGCTTTGTAATCCATTTTTTACCTCCTGAATTTTTAAGTTTGAATAGAGAATTTTAAAATAATTATTTAAATGCTTTCAAGAAATAGAAGTTCTGGAGTTTCTAAATATTTTATTAAATCCTTCATAAAAAGTGCAGCTTCAGCTCCATCTATTACCCTATGGTCAAAGGAAAGGGAAAGGTAAACCATATCTCTTATTACAATCTCACCCTTTTCATTTACAACAGGCCTCTTTTTTATTGAATGAAATCCAAGAATCCCGACCTGCGGATAGTTTATCACAGGAAAAGAAAACAAACCCCCAATTGAACCTATGTTAGTTATTGAAAAAGTGCCTCCCTGAACATCACTTAGACTCAATTCCCTTTTCCTTGCCCTTTCGGAAAGGCGAGATACCTCCCTTGCAATATCCAGGAGACTTTTTCTTTCACAGTTCTTAACAACTGGAACAATAAGACCCTGCTCAGTTGCCACTGCCACACCTATATTGTATTCTTTATACAAAATAATTTCACCCCTTTCATCATCAAAGTTGGCATTAACATAAGGATGTTTTTTAAGAGCAAAAACCGAAGCCTTTATTAAAAAGGGCATATAGGTAAGTTTAACACCTTCCTTTTCCGCAAGTTCCTTCATCCTTTCCCTAAATTTAACAAGCTCTGTTAAATCTGCCTCATCAACATGAAGTGTATGAACTGCCTTTGACTTTGATTCTCTAAGTTTTTGAGCAATTTCTCTCCTTAAACCTCTAACAGGAATAACCTCCCTTACAACCTCAAATTTAACTTTCTCTTTTTCAAGTTCCTCTTTTATTTTTAAAATATCTTTTTTAAATAATCTTCTTTTCTCAAGGGATATTTTATTTAAATCAATTCCAAGTTCCCTTGCAAGTTTTCTTGCTGCAGGGGTCGCAAGAATTTTTCCCTTTATATATGGGGCTTCAAGAGGTAATTTTATTTTCCCTTCTACATCAGAAGCTTTTTCAATTTCCTCTTCTTCTAAATAGGTAACAGGTGAAACTAAACTTTCCTCCTTTTTTTCTGAGGGGACACGAGCGCCCTGTATTTCACCTTCCACCTTTTCACCCTTTTCTACCATAATTGCAATCGGTTTTCCTACTTCTACAACTGAGCCCTCCTTTTCAAGTATCTTATATAAAATCCCCTCAAAGGGAGAAGGTATCTCCACAGTAACTTTCTGAGTTTCAACTTCTACAATGGGCTCATTCTTTTTAACAAATTCACCTTCTTTTTTAAGCCATTTTAATATCTCTCCCTCAACAACACTTTCAGCAATTTCAGGTAATTTTAATACAAAGGGCATTTAAAAACCTCCTTCAAGTAGTTTTCTTGCAGCTCTTAAAATTCTCTTTGGGGAAGGCATATAAAGGTGTTCAAGAGCATAGGGAAAGGGTGTATCCCACCCTGTAACCCTTACAATTGGTGCATCAAGATAATAGATTGCCCTCTCAGAAATAAAGGCTGCCAGCTCTGAAGCAAAAGAATTTATTTTCGGAGCCTCAACAACAATCATAACCCTGCCTGTCTTTGCCACTGAATTCAAAATAGTTTCTCCATCAAAGGGAATTATTGTTCTGAGATCAATAAGTTCACAGGAAATACCTTCCTTCTCTAATTCTTCTACTGCTTTTTTACATTCATGAATCATAAAACCATAACTTATGATTGATAAATCTTTTCCCTCCTTTAAAATTTTTGCCTTTCCTATGGGAACAGTATACTTTTCTTCTGGCACTTCCTCTTTAAAAGCAAAATAAATTTTTTTTGGTTCAAGAAAAATAACAGGGTCCTCATCTTCAATTGCTGAAATTAAAAGTCCTTTTGCATCATAGGGATTGGAAGGAATTACAAGCTTTAATCCCGGGACATGAGCAAAAATTGCCTCAGGACTCTGAGAATGGTATAAACCACCTTTTACACCTCCTCCATAAGGAGACCTTATGACAAGCGGAACACTAAATTGCCCACCAGACCTGAACCTCTCCTTTGCTATATCAGAAATAACAACATCAAAACCAGGCCAGATAAAATCTACAAATTGAATTTCTGCAACAGGTCTTAATCCATATAAAGCAAGACCCGCTGCTAATCCAAGAATTCCATTCTCATCAAGGGGCGTATCAAATACCCTCTCTTCTCCATATTTCTCCTGCAATCCCTCTGTTATTGTAAAAACTCCACCTTTTTTTCCAACATCTTCACCAAAAACTAAAACCCTTTCATCCTCGTAAAGTTTTATATCAAGAGCATTCCTTAATGCTTCTCCAATTGTCATTTTAGCCATTTTATCCCTCCATTTCCTTTTTTAATTCAAGATATTCCTCTTCAAGATACCAGGGGGTTTTAACATAAACCTCATAAAACATATCTTTTGGCTCAGGAAAAGGTAATTTTTCTATTTCTTCTACAATTTTATTTAACTTCTCTTCAATTTCCCTTTTTAAACTCTTATCCCTTTCTTCGTCCCACAAACCAAGAAACTCTAAATACCTTTTTAACCTCAAAAGTCCATCCTTTCTCTTCCATTCTTCTACTTCCTCTCTACTTCTATATTTTCTATCATCGTCAGCTGAGGAATGGGGGTCAAACCTGTATGTAAGGGCTTCAATTAAAAAGGGTCTTTTACTTACCCTTGCTTCATCAACACACTTTTTTGTTACAAGATATGTAACTAAAGCATCATTTCCATCAATATAGTAACCTTCAGCACCATAAGCCTTTGCTTTTATAGCAATTGTTTCAGAGGCAGTTTGTTTTACCCTTGGAACTGAAATTGCATATTGATTGTTGACTATAAAAATAATTAAGGGGAGCCCAAAAACTGAAGCAAAATTCATTGCAGAATGAAAGTGTCCCTCAGAGGTTGAACCTTCTCCTCCGTAAGAAATAATAACTTTATTTTCCTTTTTATACTTAATCCCCATTGCAACACCCATAGCAACAGGGTGTCCAAGACCAACAGGTGAACCTAAAACAAAAATGTTTAAATCCTTTCTCCCGAAATGACCTGGCATCTGCCTTCCTTTTAATGGATCTCTCGCCCTTCCCATTATCTGAGCAAAAATTTCTTCAATCTTTGCCCTTATATGCAAAGCAGGAACAGTTCTATAAAAGGGCATAACTAAATCATCCTTTTCAAGGGCATATAAAGAGGCAACATGAGAAGTTTCCTGCCCACCTATGGAAATGTAAAAATAAGCCTTCCCCTGCCTTACAAGAATCCAGCCCAT
>CBFGJR010000214.1:0-11059 GCA_965649145.1 Caldifarciminota bacterium
AAAAAGATATAAGAATAAAATATATTGAATATAAAATAAAAAATGACTCCACAATAATAAGAGAAATTAAGAAAGAAAACCCCCTTTCCTATTTTTCTCTTTTATGTTTTGGTTTGTGTACCCTCCAGGATACAGATATAAAAAGAATCCTCTCCGACACCATTCCACCTGCGGTTTTTGATACCCTAAAACTTTTACTTGATTTAAATTTAATAGATGACATTAATGAAAGAATTTTAAGAATTAAAGATAGTGAAACAATCTTAAAACTTTCAAAACTTTTAAAGGAAAATAAAAAATTTTACTTTTCCACAAACCTTGCAAGAAAATATTACCACTTCTTAAGAGAAAAAAATAAAACCTGTTTTGATGAAGAATTCTTAAAAATTTTATTTCCAACTCCCTATAAGGAAATAGTTCTTGAAACTTCAAAAAAATACAATTTAGAGCCAGCTCTTATATATGCTGTTATGAGAAGGGAATCTCTTTTTGATTCATCGGCAATATCACCTAAGGGAGCTAAGGGATTAATGCAGGTAATGGACGAAACTGCAAAAAGATTTTATAAAAATAATTTTAATTTGTATAAAATTAAAGATAATATAGAGATAGGAGTAAAATATTTAAGTTCTATTATTGATTCCTTTGGACTTTATTATGGGATTTGTGCTTACAATGCAGGAGAAAATGTTATAAAACAATGGATGAAAATTATACCTGATAGGGAAATTTCAATCTTCTTTGATATACCCTACAGAGAAACGAGAAATTATTTATTAAATGTTTTATCAGATTATATGGTTTACAAATTACTTTACCCTGATTTAAAATTAAATATATGAGAAATTTTTTTCTCTTGACTTTTCTTGCTCTGATTATCCTCTGTAAGAAAAGGGATGAAGAGCCACCAAAAGTATCAATAATCTCTCCCTTGGATAATGAATCTTTTTTCCCTGATACAATTGAAATTATAGTAAGGGCAGAAGATAACGAAGGAATAGATTATATTGAGGTATTTGTTGATGGATTTTTTCTGGGAAGAACTAAAAAAAATACCGACAACTTTAAATGGGATGGAACCTCAGCACCTGATTCCTCCATGCACACTGTATATGCAAAAGCCATTGATTTTTCAGGAAATGTTGGAAGATCAAAAGATGTAAATTTTTTTATTTATTCAGGCAATCATCCACCCTCTATAAAATTAATATCACCAGACTCAGGAGCACTCCTTACATCTAATGAGGTCACCTTTGTTTTCAAGGGAAAAGATAAAGATACCTTTGATACCCTTTATTACTCAATCCACCTTGATACAATTCCCTATCCTATTTTTAAAGAGCCCATAATAAAAGATCTCAAGGATACATTTTTTTCTATCTCAAATCTTTTTTATAACAAAAAATACTATTGGCAGGTGGTTGTGAGTGATCTTCTCGGATTAAAAGATACATCCAAAATCTTTTACTTTTTAACTCCACCTTTAAACCAGAAACCGCTTCCACCTTCAAACCCTTATCCACCCGATAGTGCTATAGATGTAAGTTATACTCCCCGTTTAAAATACCATTCCTTTGATCCAGATGGTGACTCCATTTATTTCAGATTAAAACTTGATACAACAGCAATTTTTTCTAACCCGATTGTTAATACATTAACACCTGATACTTTTTACGATATTAGTAATCCACTAATCTCCGGAGTAAAATATTACTGGGATGTCACTGTATATGATAAAAGAGGTGATTCATCTGTGTCTAACTTGTGGAAGTTCAATGTTAAAAAAGAAAAATTTAATCTTATATATTCAATAACTGGTCACTGGTTTAAGGATATAGATATCTATTCTGATACAATATTTTTAATTAAATCACCAAATGAACTCCAAATTTATTATAACCTTTCAGGGAATTTAAATTTTATAAAAGGTTTTAACCTACCTAATTTTTCTTACAGAGTTTACTATAACAAACCTTATTTACTGATCACATATGGAAATATAGGACCGAGAAAACTTGGTTTATTTAAAATACAGAATTCAAATCTAATTTTGCTTGATGAATTTTCCCTTACCTCAGGGGCAATAAATGAAGTCCTTTTTTATGAAAACTATATTTATGTTATTTTGCTTAACGGTTTCAAAATTTTAAGAATCAATTCCGATACCTTTGAAGTTTTAAACTCAATAGCAACTGATTTTCAGGTCTTAGATGCTGATATTGGATTTAATAATATTTATTTAACAGGTGAATCTTATATTGAAACTTTTTCTCTAAGTTCTCCTTTAAATCCCACTTTTTTATTCAAAAAAAACACGGGTTTTTCAGGTCTAAATAATATAAAAATAAAGAACAGATACATTTTAATTGGTTCCAGTTACTATTTACTTCTCTATTACATAAGTGACCCTCTTCTTGAACCGATTCCTGTAAAACAGTTACCTTTATCAGAAAACATTAAAATTATTAAAAATGAAGAGAGACTTTTTGGTATTTTTTTAATTAACTCAGCCTTTATAACATATCCTAACATTTCAGGAATTCACCTTTATTCAGATACTTACTATGTTTCAAACATAGAATCAGGATACATCAATTACCCATATTTTTATATTGTTTCACAGGATGGATTATATTTACTTTTATGTCAGAAATAATAATTGAAAGTGCTACGAGATTTCCTTCAATTGGAATAAAAAAAAATAAAATTTTTAAAATTTATTATTCAGGTAAGGAAGGAAATCATTCTACCTTTTTCTTTGAGATTATAAAGGAATTTAATTTAAATGAAGTTGAAAGGATATTAATCACAATTGGACCAGGAAGATTCACCTCACTTAGAGTTGGGCTCTCTTTTGCTCTCGGCTTAGCAATTCCCAGGAAAATAAAAATTGTTCCTATAAATACCTTTGATATTGTTGAAACTAAATTATTCAAGAAATACTTAGATTTTGGAATTTTCTTAAAAAAGGGAGGAGAAGGGTTTTTATACAGAAAAAAAGGTGATGATAAGACTTATATTGTTAAAGAAATAAAAGATAATTTACCTCTTTTTACTTTTGAACCGGTAAAAGTTGATATGGAGTATAACATTATAATTCTTGATCCTTTAATGATGTATGAGTATTACATTGAAAAAAATAGAGAACTTGAGGAAACAGATGATTATGAGAAAATAAAACTTTTATATTCCTTTTTGCCTTATGAAAAATCTCTCATTGAAAAGGGTAAAATTAAAGGATATTCCTGAAATTTTAAAAATTGAGAAGGAAGTTTTCCCTGACCCATGGTCTTTTTATTCCTTTCTCTTTGAATTAAAAAATCCTGATAATTACTTTTATGTTATTGAATTAGAAAACAAAATTATAGGTTATATAATTGCTGGGGAATATGAGGAAAGTTATCACTTAAAAAACATTGCTATAAAAAAAGAGTATCAGGGAAAAGGTTATGGAAAATTTCTTTTGAATAATTTAATAAGAAAAGCGAAAGAAGAGAAAAAAAAGTTTATTTTTCTTGAAGTAAGAGTATCAAATGAAAGGGCAATAAAATTTTATGAGGAATTCGGTTTTAAAAGAAATCGTTTATTGAAGGGATACTATGGATATAAGGAAGATGGCTATGAATATATTTTAAATTTAGAAGAACCTTAATAACAAAAAAATAAGTGGAGAAATTATTGTAATAAAAAAATTTATAAAGTCAGAAGTAAAAAAATTAATTTTTTTTTCAAAATAGGCACCTAAAAAGGAATCTATTATATTTCCAATAAAACCTGATATAAAAACTTTTAATATGTAATTAACTTTAAGGGAAAAAAAGGAAAAAATTAAAGCACCTATTAAACCCATCAAAGTTCCTATAAAGGATACAGCACCACTTGTTCCAGGATTTACCTTTTTAAGACCTTTAAGACTATAAGCATTTTTTGAAAAAGAAATCCCGGTTTCACTTGACCATGTATCGGATAAAACAGCACATAAAGAGGAAAGGAAAAGATGATAATCAAAAAAGGATAAAAGAGCTGGAATGAAACCATTAGCAAGAACCTGCTTAAAAGTTCTGGGCTTGTGCTTTCTTTTTCTAAAACTCCCCCAGAAAAGGGATGAAAAAACAAAAAACAAAAGGGCAAATACACCCTTTAAACCGAGATTAAAAAAAATCAAAGAACCAATAAAAGTCATTGGAAAGAAGGAATTTTCATGAAAAAGATTTTTATATATAAGAATCATTGATATAAAAGAAGCAGTGAAAATAGAAAAAGATAGGAAAAAAAAATCAGAAATACTCATAAAAGTGCATCAACCCTTCCAACCTTCCAGAGCTTACTGTAAAATCCATCCTTTTCAATGAGTTCCTGATGAGTTCCTATTTCAATAATTTTTCCTTTAAAAATTACAATTATTTTATCACAATTTTTTATAGTTGAAAGCCTATGGGCAATTATTACACTTGTTCTATCTTTGAAAAGTTCATCAAGTGCTCTGTGAACTAAATGTTCTGTATAAGAATCAATGTGACTTGTAGCCTCATCAAGAATAACTATCCTTTTATCATAGGCAAAAATTCTCGCTATTGCTATAAGTTGCTTTTCTCCAACAGAGAGAGAATCAGAACTTACTCTTGTCATTATTCCTTCTTTAAACTTCCCAACAATCTCACTTAAAAAACTTTTTTTAACAGCCTCCATTACTTTATTTTCAGGAATATTATCAAAAAGTTTTATGTTATTTAATATTGTATCATCAAATATATAATTTTCCTGTAAAACTATTCCGATATTTTTTCTCAAAAACTCTAAATTGTATTCCCTTATCTCAATTCCATCTATTAAAATTTTTCCCTTCTGTATGGGATAAAATCCAAGCAAAAGGTTAATAATAGAAGTCTTACCAGAACCTGTTGGTCCAACAAGGGCAACTTTTTCCCCTTTTTTAATTTCAAAACTTATACCCTTTAACACCCATTCTCCACTATTATAGGAAAAATAGACATTATCAAAAACTATATTACCCTCTATTTTATTTTTTATTACTCCAATTTTAATTTCTGATTCTTCTTTAAAAACTCCATCAATTCTTTCAAGAGCTGCCATCGCTGATTGAAAAATGTTATACTTCTCTGAAAGATCCATAATAGGTCTGAATGCCATTCTTATATAGGAAATAAAAGCGACAAGAGAACCTATTGTAAAATTACCCTTTATAATCATAGGAGAAGAAATAAAGATGATAACAGCAATTGCCAAGAATTCATGAAAATCCACAAGAGGTCTAAAAATAGCAAAACTTTTAACCTGTGATATATTGCTTTTTAAAAGATTTTCATTAATGAGATTAAACCTCTCTTTAAAAAAATTCTCCTTTTTAAAAATATTTATCACCTTTATACCTGATAAACTCTCCTGAACAAAGGCATTTATCTCTGCAAGATATTTCCTTATATCCCTGTATGCTTTCCTTACTGACTCTCTAAAAATGTTAGAAATAAAAAATAAAGAAGGCGTAAGTATTAAAATGGATAAGGTTAACATTTTATTCATCTTAAACATAAAAAAGAAAATTCCAAAAAGTAGAAAAATATCCTTCAAAAGATAAACAAGAACAGAGGAAAAAAATTCATTTAAAGCCTGAACATCATTGGTTAATCTTGTCACAATTCTTCCAACAGGATTTTTATCAAAGTAACTGATTTTCAGAAAAAGTATTTTTCTCATCAATGAATTCCTCATATCCATCATTGCCTTATTTCCTACATAAGTAATAAGTAAAATAAAGAAATAAGTAGAGAGTGTTGAAATTAAGAGTAAAATTAGATAATAAATTGAATAGATATAAAGAACTTTAAAATCACCTTTCTTTATAAAAGGAATAATTCCCTTATCTATTGCATTTTTAAGTATGATTGGGGAAATCATATCTGAAAATGTTGTTATCAAAAGCATCAAAAAAGTCAGAAAAAGTATCAGAATATATGGTTTTAAAAAATTCAAAATGTATTTAAAAAGTCTTATATCTTCCATTATCCTTTTATCTCCTCCTTTATAAGGGCTGTTTGAAGTTCATAAACACTATTATAAAATCCTCTTCTATTTATAAGTTCTTCATGATTTCCTCTTTCCACAATTTCTCCCTTTTCAAATACATAAATTTCATCACACCTCATTAAAATAGGTATCCTTGTGGAAACTACAATAAGGGTTATATTTTCAAATTCCCTGAAGATATTTTCAAAAACTTCCTTTTCTGTCTTAAAATCAAGGGAAGATAAAGCATCATCAATTAAAAGGACTTTTGGTTTTCTTAAAAATATTCTCGCTAAACTCAGTCTTTCCCTTTGTCCTCCAGAAAGTGTAACCCCTCTTTCACCCACAAGCGTAAAAATTCCCTCTTTAAAATTTTCTATATCTTTTACAAACCTGGATAAAGTAAGTGCTCTTTCAATTTCCTCTTCCCTTAATCCATTTTGAGAACCCAAAAGAACATTTTCTCTGATAGTAGCGGAGAAAATAAAGGGCTCCTGCTCAAGTAAAATTATATTTTTCCTTAAATCACTTATCCTGTAATACTTTATATCTATATCATCAAGAAAAATTGTTCCATCAGGTGGGTCAAAGATCCTTGAAATTAAATATAAAAGGGTTGATTTACCTGAACCTGGTTTACCTGTAAATCCAATAAATTTACCTGCTTTTATTTCAAGGTCAATATTTTTTAAAACCTCATGACCATTAAGCTTATAATTCAAATTTCTTATTTTAATGTTTCCTTTCAATTTATCATCAATTCTAACATTTCCATCCTTCATATCATTTTTCTCTTTTAAAATAACTTCTATCCTTAACATGGAAGCAGAGCCCCTTTGAAAGATATTCAATGACCACCCAAGAGCCATAACAGGCCAGATAAGTAAATCAAGGTAGGATATAAAGGCAACAAAATCACCAAGGGAAAGTTCACCCAAAATAGCACTCCTTCCACCAAAAATTATTAAAAAAAGAACTCCAAAACCTGAAATTAGAATAATTATTGACTGGAAAATACCGTATACATAAGCAAGATTTATATTCTCTCTTAAATACTTCTCATTCTCTTTAAAAAATTCCTTAAATTTCCCCTCTTCCTGGACAAAGGATTTTATAATTTTTATTGAACTTATAATCTCTTTTGAACTTTCAGTTAAATCAGAAAATTTCTCCTGAACCCTTCTAAAGAAATTATGAATTTGGGGTCCAAGAAATATCATGGAAAGTGAAAGAAAAGGGAAGGGAATTAGAACATAAAGAGTTAATTTAAAGGAGATTGAAAACATAATAACAAAGGAAAAAGTTACCATTATAAGAAAATCAAAAAAGGCGACTATCCCAATACCTGATGCCATTTTTATAGCCTCAAGATCATTTGTAATATGAGCCATTAAATTTCCTATACCTGTTTTATAGAAATAAAAAGGATGAAGAGTTAAAAGATGGTCATAAAGTTTTTTCCTTAAAAATGCCTCTATTTCTCTTGCTGCTCCAAGTATAAAATATCTCCAGAAAAATCTAAAAATAAGAACAAAAAGTGAGAGAAGGAGTATGAATAAAGAATACTTTAAAAAGGCAAAAAATTCTTTCTCCTTTTCTATCGCTGAAATAACTTCCCTTATAACAAGTGGTAAAATAAGTTGTGCTGAATCAACGATTAATAAAGACAAAATACCAAAGAGGAATTTCTTTTTCCATTTCAAAAAAATTTTAAACAGTGATTTCATTTCTTTTCTATTATTATTTCAACTCTCCTGTTTTGAGCTCTACCCTCCTCTGTATTGTTGGATGCAATAGGTTCTTTGTCTCCAAACCCCTTATACTCAAACTCCAAATTTGAGAGGTTTTCAACTTTTACAAAATAATCAACAACTGTTTTTGCCCTTGCCTCTGATAATTCAAAATTATCTTTGTATTTTGATTTTAAAAGTGGACCAATTGGTATATTATCAGTATGACCGTATACCTTTACCTTATATCTGGGATAAGTTCTAAGAAAATTAGCAATATTTTTAAGGGTCAGTATACTTTCTACCTGTAAACCAGTTCCTCCAATTTCAAAGTGAACAGCCTTTTCAGTTGCTGTTATTTTAATAAATTCTTTTTCCTCCTGAATCTTTAAACCTTCAATTTTTTTAAGGGCTTCAAGGGCTTCCTCTCTCATCCTCTTAACTTCCTCCTTTTCCTTTTCTAAAATATTTCTTAAAGAATCTAATTCTCTCTTTTTTCTTTCAATTTCCTCATTTAACTTTTTAACCTCCTCAAAAATTCTTTCAGCTTCCGTATATTTTCTCTCAGATTCAGAGAGCAATTTTGCTAAATTTTCCTTTTCTCTTCTTTTTTTCTCTCTCTCTTTTTCTTTCCATTTTTCATCACCTGAAAGAATATTAAAGGATAGAGAGTATCTTGTATCATTTTCAGGAAGAAAATTTATGGAAAATTGTAAAAGATAATCTGTTTTTTCAACAAAGTTTGTACAATAAGATATAAAAAGGGAAGGGTACGGTGCAAAACCCTCTTTCCAGACTATTCCCATTCCAGGAAAGAATTTTTCAAACAGAATAAATTCAAAAGAAAAACCACCAAAATAATCCTCAAATTTTCCAAAGGAAAAACCTAAATTTTTTATACTTACCCTTTTAAAAGTTTCTAAATTATTAAAAACAACCCTCGTTAAAAATTTTAAATCAAATTTTTTTATTCCTGGACCTATGAGAGAACCCTCTAAAAATCCAGAATTAAAGGGATTTAAAAGAAAAAGTTTAAAACCTGATACAAGTTTTAAGTCCTCTTCAATTATTCCATAAAACCCTAACCATCCAGAAAATGAAGAAGAAATTTTTCTTCCTGTTAAAAGGGAAAAATCATTTAAGTAATTTTTACCATTTAAAAATTCAGAAGAAACACTTGAACGGAGGGAATAAAGTGAATCAACATTGTAACCAAAGGCAAAAGAATAATAACTATCTTTAAAAAGGACACCCCTTTTAAACTGGTGAAAATTAAGGGAAAAGTAGGGCCTATATATTTCTCCTTCAAAAAGGAGAGAAAAGGGATAAGAGTAGCCCGTAAGAGCATATCCTGAAGAAAAACCTTTTAAGTCAAAAAAAAGGAAGATTAGAAATTTTATCATTTTAAATTTTATATTAATATAATGAAAAAATTAAAATTACAAGAGAGCATTGTAAAAAAATTAGATTTTATAGAAGTTCTTGAAAAAAGAAGAACAATACGGGAATTTAATCCTGATAAAGAAATTAATTTTAGTGAACTCTCCACACTTTTATGGGCAACTTACGGTATAACAGAGAGAACTTATGGGCTTAAAACTGCACCCTCAGCAGGAGCAAGGTATCCCCTTGAAGTGTTCTTTTGCAATAAGGAAGGCTTTTTTAAATATATTCCTGAAGAGAATTCAATCTTAAAAATAAAGGAAGGGGATTTAAGGGATAAATTGTCAAAATATTCTTATGAACAGGATTTTATAAGGGATGCACCTATTGTTTTTATTATTACTGCTGATTTTAAAAGAACAACTTCAAGGTACGGAAAAAGAGGGGAGAGATATGTTTATATAGACCTGGGACATGCTGCACAGAATTTGCTTTTATGTGCCACATATTTAGGTCTTGGTGCATGTCCAGTTGGAGCCTTTGAAGATGAAAAAATTAAAAAACTACTTGAAATAGATTATGAACCCCTCTATATAATCCCTGTAGGATATCCAAAATATTTTTAATATGAAATTTAAATACATTTATGGACCAGTAAACTCAAGAAGACTGGGAAAATCCCTTGGTATAGACCTTTTGCCATTAAAAACATGCAATTTTAACTGTGTTTTTTGTCAACTTGGCAGAACAGAAAAACTTGTAAATGAAAGAAAAGAATATGTTCCCTTTAATGAGGTTATAGAGGAGATAAAAGAAGGTGTAAAAAAATTTTCTCCAGAAGTTATAACCTTTTCAGGCTCAGGTGAACCCCTTTTGTATTCAAGGATAGGTGAGATGATTTATAAATTAAAAAATCTTTTTCCTGAAATAAAAATAGCACTTTTGACCCATTCACCCTTTTTGAATAATAAAAATGTAAGAGAAGAAATTTTAAATATTGACATATTCTGTCCTTCCTTAGATGCAGGAACTGAAAAAACTTTCTTAAAAATAGCAAGACCTCACCCTGAAATTAAATTTAAGAATGTAAAAGAAGGACTCTTAAAGATGAGAGAAATTTTTAAAGGTAGATACGAACTTGAAATTATGTACATTGAAAATTTAAATGATACAGATGAGGATATAAAGGGATTAAGAGAATTTGTGATAAAATTAAATCCCGATAAAATCTACATTAATACTCCTGTTAGACCTCCGGCGGAAAAATGGGTTAAATTACCGCCCTATGAAAAAACCATAAAATTTGCAAGAAAAATAAGTGAAAGAGCTGAGGTAATACACCTTCCCCCTGATAGGAAAGAAGAAAAGGTAATGAGTCTTGAGGAGGTTATAGAATCTATAAAGAGAAGACCCTATGAGTTTAATGAAATTAAAAAATTAACAGGTCTTAAAGAAGAGGAACTTAAAGATAGATTGCATTCTGAAGTTAAAAAAGGGAGTCTAAGGGTGGAAAAGATAGGGGAAAGAGAATTTTATTATTTTAGAAAATGAAAAGTTAGAGAGGGTGAAGTTTTAAAAAATTCTATTCCGGTAAAATTATTCTCGGTTTCTCAATTTCTTTAAATGTGAAATATGTATCCCTTCCAAGATAAAAAGTCGGCTTCAGTTTTTTTAAATCAGGAAGACCACTATTGTCAAAAATTCCCTCTTTTTCATGAACCTCAACAATTTCTCCTATGAAAAGGATATGGTCCCCAGTTATTACCTGTCTTGTTTTAAGGCACTCATAAGAAGCATAGGCTTTTCTCAAAAATGGTGAAGAAATTTTTGAAGATTCCTCAAGTTCAATATTAAACTCCTTAATTTTATCCCTCGATTTTCCACTTATTCTACCCATTAGTGCGTATATTTTAGCATTTTCA
>CBFGJR010000215.1:0-10555 GCA_965649145.1 Caldifarciminota bacterium
ATCATACTCACTTCCATAAAAGGTTTCAGGACCTTCTGTCCATTTGTCAAAATCCTGAATACCATCAGCTTCAACAATATCAACTCCTTTATAGGGGGGATAGGAGTTCACTTCCCAGTAATGCTCTATAACTACCCTTTCATCTATATGCCATACCAAAAGTCCTGAACCAGGTAAAAGGAAATCCCAGGCACCATAAGGAGAAACAAGTGTTCCATTTTTAAAAAAACCTTTTAATTCATTACTTCCAAATAATAAATCGTTTCTATATTCAAGAAGGTAGTATTCATATTCATCAATTGGTATAAAAATTATCTTGGGAAATTTAACTGAATCTGGTAGATAATTTACAGTGTCCTGCGATGGTTCTGTGGCTTCGTAAATTGAAAGCTCTCTTTCTCCCAGATATGGCACAAAAGTATCAACCATACCTTTATATATAGAAAAACCCCATAAGGGGTCAATAGTCTCTCCTAACCATTCTTCTGGTTCAAAAAACCTTTTTGGAATAACCTCTATTGCATAATCAAACCATATTTTCATCCAGGCAGAGGGAAAAGAAGGTATTGCTCCAAAAACTGATTCTATATCACCATTTAAATTTTCAGCACCAACTTCATTCCATCCACCTGTCCCCATTAAACACCAGGCACCAACACCTGAAGAAAGCTCATTAACACCGTAGAGGTCTGTTGCATAGAAGGCATCATGGGGAAATTCATGAAATAAAAGTCCCTGAAGTTCAACTTCTATACCATCCTGTGAAGGTTGCTCTGGTAAAATTATGCCTGAAACGACAGTATCTATTCCCCCATTTAGGATTATATATTTTTCTCCTGTATAATATTCAAGAGCCCCCTGTGGGATAGTAACTGTTGCTATATCATATGGAGTATCTTCATCAAAATCAGTTTGCCATGTTGAGCCTGCATGAAAGATAATATATATATCCCTTATCCCCTCCTTGTAATCTTTAATACCGTTATTATCAATATCCATAAAATTTATAGTCTCATCCTGATCTGAAAGATGAAGAGCATCTACAAGGAGTTTAACAAGACCTTCTTCAAAATGTTCGGGATCTCCGTAATATCTCATTGAATAGGGCAATACATAAAAAGAATCATTTTTATCAGGTTTAACAACATATTTTTTTACCTTTATTTTTCCGTATCCCACTGATGTAAGAAAAGCCCTTAAAGATTCCAGATATGTTTCAAAATACTTTTTATCATGGGGTGGTTCTGAAAAAAAAGGAATAGAATCTGGATTACCCTTAGAAGATAAATCAAACGAGCCGTTACCTGTTGTAAGGGGGTCATCAGGTTCCTCCTTCTGAAAAGCAACTCTTATAGCAAGTATGTTAAACTTAACAGTATCACTCTGATTTTTTAACTTTTTTACTTTAAGTTCTTTTCTTTTAAAAGGAAAATAATTTTCTTTTAAATATGAGTAGGGATAAAATTTTGAAAATTTTCTCTCAATAGATTCAAATTTTTCTTGAACTTTAATAATTCTTTTATCGTGTATCAAAGGTTTTATTAAAGAGGAGATAAAAATTAAAAGTGCTAAATTCATGGATAAATCTTTTCAAGAAGTCTTGGAAAAGGAATTGCTTCTCTTATGTGCTCAAGATCACAAATCCAAGAGATAGTCCTTTCAAGACCAAGCCCAAAACCTGAATGGGGAACAGAACCATATTTTCTCAAATCAAGATACCACATATAATCCTGAATAGGCATCTTTTCCTCTTCCATTCTGCTTAAAAGTGCATTGTAATCATCTTCTCTCTGGCTCCCACCTATAATTTCACCATAACCCTCAGGTGCTAAAATATCCATACACAAAACCACATTATTATCTTCTGGATCAGGTTTCATATAAAAGGCTTTAATTTTTTTTGGATATCTTGTAATAACAAGTGGTTTTTCAAATAAGTTTGAAAGAAAATTCTCGTGGGGTGCTCCAAAATCCTCACCCCAGGCAAATTCAGGGAATTTTTCCTTTAATTTTTGAACAGCCTCATTATATGTAATCCTGGGAAAAGGAGGACTTACTTTTTCAAGGGGAGAAGTATCCCTTTCCAGTATTTTAAGTTCTTCTTTCCTTTTTTCAATAACCCTTTCCACAATATATGTTACAAACCTTTCTGATATCTCTATTATGTCATCAAGTTCAGCATAGGCAATTTCAGGTTCAACCATCCAGAATTCCATTAAATGTCTCCTTGTCTTACTCTTTTCAGCCCTGAAGGTTGGCCCAAAACAGTAAACTTTTTTATGAGCCATACAGGCTGCTTCCATATATAACTGACCTGATTGTGAAAGATAAGCCTTTTCACCAAAATAGTCCGTCTCAAATAAGGTTGTTGTTCCCTCACAGGCTGAAGGAGTAAGAATTGGAGCATCTATTAAAATAAAACCCTCGTTATCAAGGAAATCCCTTATACTCCTTATTATCTCATGTCTTATCCTCATTATAGCCCATTGCTTTCTTGATCTTAGCCATAAATGCCTTATTGGAAGCAAAAAGGAAACTCCGTGTTCCTTTTTCTGAACAGGATAATCTTCAGATTTATGTACTATTTCAATGTCCTTAACTAAAATTTCATAATTATAAGGAGATCTTTTATCCTCTCTAAGTGTTCCCCTGACTATAATTGAGGATTCCTGTGTAATTTCATCATACATTTTAAAAACTCTTTCATCAACCTCATCCTTTACAATTACTCCTTGAATAAACCCTGTTCCATCCCTTATTATAAGAAAATGAATTTTACCCTTCGATCTTTTGTTATAAAGCCAACCCCTTAATTCCACTTCCTTTCCAATATATCTCTCTGAATCAGATATATTTACTATCTCCATTTTATTATTAAAAACCCTTTAACTTTAATTCCTTTATTATTTCCCTTGCTTCCTGAGTTATCCCAGAGTTTTTGAATGGCAGAATTTCCAGGACTTTTCTGAAATCATAATAGGCTGATACTGTATCACCTTTTTCTAAATTGATCTTTCCTCTTAAAAAATAAGCCCTTGGTACATATATGGGGGGTTCTTTCATAGTTATATATTTTGAGAGATAAGAATATGAAGAATCAATTTTTTGTTCTTCAAAATATTTTTTTCCATATTCAAAATAAGTTAAACCTATGTAAAATATTATATTTAAATTTAATTTCGAAGCGCTTATTTTTTCAGCAAATTCCTTGTAAAGGTTCAAAATTTTCCTGTACTCGTTTTTATCAAAAAGATTTTTAATATATTCAAGAAAAAGTTCATCATCAAATTTCTCCTCAAGGATCTTTTCTATAAAATTTTTACCTTCACTCTGTTGTCTTTCCAGAAAATAGAGGGCAAGAGATTTTTTCTCTTCAAAGGTTAAATTTTCGGGTTCAAGAAGATATATTAAAAAAATTGACCTATTTGCTATTTCAGGTCCTTTACCCTTTGTTTCTGAATAAATCTCCCTTAAATTTTTTAACAACCTCTTTTTATATTTATTTTTATCAATAATCTTTTCAAAGTAAGAGAGTGCTGATAAATAAAATTTCTTTTTTATATTTATCTCTCCGAGCAAAAGATAAATTTCAGGGTCTTCTTTACCTTTTTTTAAGGAATAAAGCAATATACTCTCTGCCTCCTCATACATACCCTTATCAATATATCTTTTACTCTTTGAGACAGGATTTGAACAGTTAAAAAAAATTAAAAAAATTAAGAGTAATATTCTCTTATCCATTCCTTTAAAATTTCTCCTGCTTTTTTTGCACAATCCTCTGCAATTTTCAAAACCTCCTCATGGGTAACATCTCTTACCTTATCTCCAAGTCCCATATTTGTAATTGCAGAAAAACCTATAACTTTCAAGGAAAGATTTTTTGCCATAATTACCTCTGGAACAGTTGACATACCTACAGCATCAGCACCTATTATTCTCAAAAATCTGTATTCTGCCTTAGTCTCAAGAGAAGGACCCTGCCAGCCTATATAAACTCCCTTTTTTATCTTAATTCCCTTTTTATTTGCTATCTTTTCAATCTCTCCTATAATTTTTTCATCATAAGCATTCAGCATTGAAGGAAACTCTGCCTCTCCCCTCAAAGGATTTTCAGGAAATAAATTGACATGATCACATATTATCATAAGGTCACCAATTTCAAAGGAAGGATTTAAACCACCTGCTGCATTGGTAACTATAAGAACCTTACCTCCTAACCCTTTAAGAATTTTTACTGGCAAGGTAATTTCCTTCATGCTGTATCCTTCGTAATAATGGAACCTGCCTGAAAAAATAAGAGTATTTTTATTTTCAAACTTACCAAACAAAAGTTCCCCCCTATGCCCTTTAACACCAGTAACAGGGAAACCTTCTATTTCAGCATACTTAATCCTTTTCTCTACATTCACAAATTCTTCAATTTTTGACCATCCGGAACCCGTTATAATACCTATTTCAGCAAAATTAACACCTCTTTTTCTTAAAAATTCAACTATTTTGTCCATTTACTCAAATTCTTTTTTTCTGCTCTTCCAAAATTTTAAATTGACTTTTTAACCATTCCATCTGAGTTTCAAGAAGAGATTTTAACTCCCAGAGAAAACCCTCCTTTTTTGATTTTAAAAGCTCTATTTCTTCCCTTAATTTCTGAAGTTCTCTTCTTGTATTTTCCAGTATTTTTTCTGATTCAATTTTAGCATTGGAAATTATAAGTTCAGCTTCTCTTTGAGCATTTTTTTTGAGTTCTTCAGTAGTTTTCTGTGTGGTTAGTAAGGCTTCCTTCATAATGTTTTCCATTCTTCTGTAATCCTCTACCTTACTATCAAGATCTCTTATCCTTTCATTTAATGTTAAATTCTCTCTGATGAGTTCTTCCATCTGCTCTGCTATTGTTTTTAAAAACTCCCTTACTTTTTCAGTATCATAACCTCTAAGCGTTTTTGGAAAATCTGCATTTCTTATTTCTATTGGTGCAATTTTCATAATTGATTAAAAAATTTATGGGATTTGAACCCTTTTAAAGTCTTTCTCCAAATAAAATTCTTCCAAGTCTTATAATATTTGCACCCTCTTTTATAGCGTAAATAAAATCTTCACTCATTCCCATTGATAGTTCTTGTAAATTCAAATTATACTCTTTTTCTAAATAATCTCTCAATTCCCTTAAATCAGAAAAACTTTTCCTTGATTTTTTCTCTTCAGGAGGATAAGGACCTATTGTAAAAAGACCCTTTATTTCTATATTTTTTAAATCCAAAAACTTTTCAAAATCTCTTAAAATTTCTTCCCTTTTAAATCCATATTTTGTTTCTTCACCTGAAGTATTCACTTCTATAAGTATCTTAATTTTTTTATTCATTTTATTCCCTATTCTATCTATCTCCTGAGCCAGTTTAAAAGAATCAACACTTTCTATCACACTGAATAAATTAAATGCCTTTTTTACTTTATTTGTCTGCAAGTGCCCAATCATGTGCCATTCTGGTTTATCAAAAATTCTTATTTTATTTTCGGCTTCCTGAACCCTGTTTTCACCAAAAATTTTAATCCCGCATTCATAAGCAATTTTTACCCTTTCTATATCAATACCCTTTGTTGCTCCCAAAATTTTAATCCTATCGGGATTCTCGCACTCCTTATAAATAATCTCCTTAATTTTTTCTATCCTTTCAGGTATAGTTAAGTTTTCTAACTCCTTCAATAAATTCATAAACCCTTTCCCTTTCCTTTGTAAAAAGCAACATACCCCTTAAATTATCAAGAAAACCCCTTTTAATGTAAGGTGATACAAAAATACCCTGAGTTATTTTTTCAACTCTCTTTATATTTTTTATATCAATCTCCTTTTTCCAGAAAATTTTTTCCACAACAATCTTTTTATCATTTATTTTATATTTAATTGGAAAAAGAAAATCATTAATAGAAAATACAAGTATAAGAAGAGATAAAAGGGAAAAAAAGGAACCGTAAGATATAAATATAAGAAAGGAAACCAAAAATATTATAAAAATACCAAAAATACCCTTTAATTTATTGTCCCTTAAAAGCCAGATCTCCCATTCCATCAATAATTCTAAAATTTTTCCCTTTTATATTTTTCAAGAACACCAAGAACATAATCAATATCATAATAGGTGTGATCTGCATTTACCTGAAATCTTATTGTTTCATCCCCCCTTGGAACAACGGGATAGGTAAGTCCTGTTGCTAAAATTCCATTTTCCAAGAGGTAATTAACAAGATCTCTTGTTTTCCATGTATCCCTTATTAAAAGGGGAACAATGGGATGGAAACTTAAAATCGTTTCATATCCAAGTTTTAAAAGATTTTCCTTAAAATATTTTGTTAACTCCTTTAAGTATTCTATCCTATTTCTACCTTCTTTACTATCAAGAAATTCAACAACTTTAAGTGCACATGCTGCTTCTGCTTGCGTTATAGGATTTGAATAAACATAAGTTATTGCCACTTCCTTTAAATAATTTATTATTGCCTCGTCAGATACAACATAACCACCATTTACTCCAAAGGCTTTACCAAGTGTTCCAATTAAAATATCACATCTTGCACCTGTAAATTCCTCGGTTCCTCTACCAGTTTCACCAAAAGCACCTACCCCATGCGAATCATCTACAACTACTATTATGTTCTCCTCAAAATATTCATCATATTTTCTTGAAATTTCTTCTATTTCCTTTAAAGGTGCAAAATCACCTCTCATACTGAAAACTCCATCGGTCACAATAATGAGTCTCTTTGCCTTACCGAGAACACCTTTAACTTTTTCCTCAAGATCTTTCATATCAAGATGCTTATAAATAAGTCTTTCCTTAGGTCTTGATAACCTGATAGCATTTATAATACAGTTGTGATTCAACTCATCACTCAAAACAATCGTTTCTGCATTTATAAGAGCAGCAAGAACACCAATAACCGTAACATAGGCTGCACTGTATATCATACAGTCCTCCCTTTTATGAAATTCTGCCAGTTTTTTTTCAAGCAATCTGTGAGGTTCAAAGGTTCCACTTATAAATCTCACAGCCCCTGGTCCTACACCGAATTTTCTTGCATTTTCCTCTTCAGTCTTGATTATATCTTCCACAAGAGACATACCAAGGTATGAATTGGAATTCATCCTTATAAATTCTTTATTTCCAAAACCTTTCAGAAAATACCTTGGACCTTTACCATTTTCCGGTTTTTTAATACCTGTTATGATATATTCCTTTCCCTTTAATCTGCCTTCCTCCTTAAGTTTTAAAAGTTCTTTTTTTAAAACTTCATTTATTTTATTAGTAGCCACTTTTTCCTCCTTTTTAATTTTAAATATAATTATAAGAAAAACTTATCTTAAAATTTATAGATGAAATATTATTTACTTTTATCAATTATAACACTTATTGCCTGGGGACTCTGGGGATTCTTTTCAAAATTTTCCACCTATTATTATAGATGGTATGAATACTTTATTATCTCAAGTATAATATCTCTTTCTTTTTCAATATTCCTTTTTTTCTTTTACAGGAGGGATTTAAATCTTAACAAAACTGGCTTAATTTATCTCTTTCTTGCAATAATATCAGGTACAATAGGAACAGTGTTTTTCTATCTCGCACTTACCAAAGGAAAAACATCAATAATTGTACCCTTAACTTCCCTTTATCCTGCTGTTACTGTTATTCTTGCAAGGATTTTTTTAAAGGAAGAATTAAGCCTTGAAGGGTACATTGGAATAGTACTCGCCATATTTGCTATTTTATTATTATCCAGAGGTTCCTAAATTTATTCTTCTCATTAAAATTTTTAATAAAATTGTAGCATAGGAACCAGGTGGTAAAGAAAAAGAAAGTATAAGTTTATCCTTATCATAATTAAAATTTAAATCCTCTGCATAAACCCACAACTTTCTTGCATAACCTCTGAAAGAAAAATCTTCTAAAAAATCAGGAATCTTTAATGGATAGGTAAGGTTATCTTTTTTTAATTCACTAATTAAAATTTTTTCAAATTCAGGATGTGAAGGAATCCTTTCAGTCCCAGGAACAGGAAATATAGATTCGGTTAAAATACCAATTACCTCTTCCTTAATAATTTTAGGCACAAAAAGAAAAATATTTTTTATCTTAATCACAAAACCACTTTTAAAACTTATTTTATTTTTTTTAAGAAACCTGCTTGTGCATTTATTCCATATAAGTGATGAAAACTTCTCAAAATAAATTTTTAATAAATCACCCTCTATTTCCTCAATAATTCCTTTATAATCACCTTTAATTAATTTTTTTATAGTTTCTCTATCTCTATCAGAAGGTGCATAGGGTAAAACTTTTTCAGGCATATCAAAAAACCTTTTTACATACCTTTTAAATCTATTTAAATTCTTCCTTCCTTCAGGGGAAAGGGATAAAAGATGAACTTTTATTGCTTCTTTAAGATTACCCTTCATTAAAAGAGGGAAAAAAAGAGAAGAAGCATCAGAGGATAACCTCTGTATATCAAAATAATTGGGAAAACCCTTTTTCTTAATATTCTCAAGAATTTGAAAGATCTTATCTAACTCCTCTTCCCTTACATCCCTCAAAGTTATTTTGAAATTATTCTTCTCAATGTCACCTGAACTTAACTCTCTATTAGAAAAACCAACAAGTTCAGCGGAAAAGTTTTTAAATTTTATATAATTGGGAATATTACCCTTTGCAGAAAAATAAAATATACTTAAAGATTTTTTATCCTTTAAACCTAAAAAACTTATCTTTACATTAAAGGTTCTTTCAAGAAGATTTTTCAGATAAAAACTTTCAAGACCTAATTTTTTTGCCTTAAAAACTTTATATAACCCTTTATCCTTTAAAACACCTTCTTTTAAAATTTCTTCCACCACAAAATCCTCTGGACAGGTTTTAAATTTCATCACTCACAAATTATCTTTTTTACCCTAATGCCTCTATCAGATTTTATAACAAGAATATAAAAACCCCTTTCAAGACCCAAAGCATTAACCTTAAATTTCTCTCCTGAACTCACAAAATTCAATTTCCTAATCCTACCCGAGGGAGAATAAACAAAAATCTCCTTTAAAGTTTCTTTCGTTTTTATATAAAAGAAACCACTTTCTTTTTTAAAGGGATTAGGAAAAATTTCTGGTTCTTCTGCTTCTCGAGGACCGAAAACTTTTATATTCATAATTGAAACCCCATCCTTTGTCCCTATTACAATTTCCTCATTTAAATCATCATAATATAAAAGGGAAGCGGAACACTGTGAATTAAAATCAATACTTTCTGTTCTGATAAGACTATTATAAGAGGACTCAAAAACTTTTTCATCACCACTCCTTGAAACAAAAAGTAATCCACTTCTTGTTAGAGCATAAGTATTTCCATATTTATCACAAATTACTGAAACAGTGTAAGGGTCAAAGGGGATATAATTTTTAATAAATTGAAAATCAGGTAAACTGTATTCAAAAACACCTGAATTTGTTGCAAGAAAAATTTTATTTTCATAAATGGAAATATCATATACAGGATAAAAAACATTCATAACTAAACTGGAATTATAATTCCTGTCAATCCTATAAATATTACCACTGGTATTAGAAACATAATAAAAATCTCCATATTTTTCTATATCTGTTGCATAACCAAGATTAGATATCTCCTTAATTCTTTCATCCTTTAAATTCTTTATTTCTATTGAATTCTGCGCTGGTTTTAAAACAAAAAAAATAGAATCATTAAAAAATCTTAAAAGTTGAATGCAGTAAGAGATGGTATCAGTATCATATACATTAAAGAGGGAATCAATTTTGAAAAATCTATCACACCATCTTGCAGAAATTATTATTTTTGAATTTACATCCAATGTTCTGATCCATCCATTCAAAATCTTATTTATTCGCTCAAACTTATCATTAAAAACATCAATTCCCCTATCATGGGAAAAAAGGTAATATTTACCAAATTTTTTAACAGAGGAAATTGAATTGGAACTTAACTCTTTAAAATAATTCTTAAAATTTAAAAATAGAGAATCTTTATAATCATAAATCACAATACCACTTCCAAGAAGATAAACTTTACTTTTAACCTTAATCAAACTTTTTGTTCTAAAATTGCTGAATTTTAGTTTTGAATTGCCGTAAACCATATAGGAACCACCCTCTGTACCCACAAACAGAGTATCAGAACTCACATAAATGGAATTTATAACATAGGGAAATTCTGTTATAAGTGAATCGGGATATAAATATAAAGAACTATCCGAGGAAACAAAAAATTTATTATCTAACTTAAAAATATCACCTATTTTTCCAGTTAATATTCCAGAATGTAAAACAGGTGGTAAAATTCCAAGATAATCAATTTTTATTTTATAAAGACCAACCTTTGTTCCAACAAGGAGTGTATCCTGTTTTATCTCAAGGGAAAATATGGTGTCCTTGGGAAAATAATTTTTCCTTTCAAAAAAAAGGGAATCATCATAGGTATCAATTGTTTTATTTCTATATATCCCCTTTAATCCCTTATTACCACCTAAAAAAACTGTATCT
>CBFGJR010000216.1:0-10434 GCA_965649145.1 Caldifarciminota bacterium
GCAGTTATAATTACCCTTTTTTCAAGAAAATTAATTTTAAGTTTATTTTTATCAGTTATTATAGGTGGCATACTTTCAACAAACACAGAATTTTTTTTAATAAAATCTTTAAGTTTTATAACAAATTCCATATTTAATATCACAAATATTGAAATTATTCTTTTCGTTGTTTTTATTATGTCAATGATAAGTGTTATAACAGCATCAGGTGGATTTAGTTCTCTTGTTAAATATTTAATAAGATTTGCAAAAACAAAAAAGAGTGCACAGTTTATTACATTTTTACTTGGACTTGTTGTTTTTATTGATGATTATGCAAATACTATGGTTGTTGGAACTTCGGCGAGACCTATAACTGATAAATTTAAGATTTCAAGAGAAAAACTTGCCTTTTTAGTTGATGCTACATCAGCACCTGTTGCTGGAATTGCTCTTATTAGCACCTGGATTGGTTATGAAGTTGGATTATTTTCTGAGTTTGCAAAAGGAGCGGGAATTTTAAAAGATGGGTATTCAATATTTCTTGATGTATTTAAATTCAGGTTTTACTCTATTTTTATGATAATCTTTATTTTAATTTTAACTTTAAAGGCAAAAGATTTTGGTCCAATGAAAAGAGCAGAGGAGAGGGCAGAGAAAGAAGGAAAACTTTTAAATGACGGTGCTTTACCTCTTTCTTCAAAGGGTTTTGAGAGAATAAAAGAGGATAGAGTGGTAAGTCCTTCAATATTGACTTTTATAATACCTGTTTTCATTTTATTTTTTACACTTATTTCCGGATTGTGGATAGATGGTAATGGTTTATTTTATTTAAGGGAGAATATTTTTAATATCTTAAATCCTTATGTGTGGCTTAAAGTTATAAGCAATGCTGAAAATAATATATTTATTCTACTTTTGAGTTCCCTTTCAGGATTAATGAGTGCTTTATTAACTTCAAGAATAAAAGCAAGGTTAAGTTTTAAAAAAATTTTATTTTATTCGGTAAAAGGAGTTTTTTCTTCCTATTTACCCATAACAATTTTAACTCTTGCCTGGTCTCTTAAAAATGTTTGCCTTGAGTTAAAAACTGCTGAATATCTGATAGATATTTTTAAAGGAATTATATCTCCTAAAATCTTTCCCGCTCTTACATTTTTAGTTTCATGTATCACTTCTTTTGCAACAGGAACAAGCTGGGGAACTATGGCAATAATTATCCCTGTTGCAGGACCACTTGCCTTTGCTCTTGATGGTAATGTTTATGGAATCACAACAATCATAACCCTTGGATCTATACTTGACGGCGCAATTTTTGGTGATCACTGTTCCCCGATATCTGATACAACGATAATGAGTTCAGTTTTTTCTTCTTGTGATCACATTGATCATGTTAGAACTCAATTACCTTACAGTTTTTTTGTAGCTTTTTTTGCTTTAATTTTTGGTTATTTATTAACTCCTTTTGGAATACCACCCCTTTTGATAATTCTTTTAGTTTTTCTTTTATTTTTGATATTTTTTAATTATATTTGACTTTTTCTTGAAAAATTTATTTATTTTTATTATAATTAATGATTAAAGGAGGAAAAAAATGGCAATGCAATGTGAAATTTGTGGAAAAAAAACAATTATTGGAAGGCAGATTTCCCATTCCCACAGGGTTACACCGAGAAAATTTAAGGTTAATTTACACACAAGAAGGGCAAAAATAGACGGAAAAATTAAAAAAGTTAGAGTTTGCACAAAGTGTTTGAGAAAACTTGAGGTAGTTTGATTATTGAAGTATATAATTCATTTAATTAAAAAAGATATATTACTTGAATTCAGGACTAAGGAAATAATTATCCCCTATCTTTTATTTTCCTTTTTATTACTTTTTCTTTTAAGTTTTGGAATTGAAAGAATTGAAGATTTAAAACTCTTTTCCTTTTTCTATTTTTTGTCTTTCATTTTTGCCGGTATGATTGGATTTGAAAGAATAAGTTCAATGGAATTTGAAACAGGTGGAATATACTCCCTTTTGACCTTTCCAATTCCGAGGGATTATATCTTCATTTCAAAAACCCTTTCCATGTTTTTATTTCAGTTAATTTCAGGTTTTATTTTAATGGTAATTTTTTCAATTTTTCTTAATATTGATTTTCCGCCCTTTTTTCCCTTTTTTATAATTCTAATTTTATTTTCCTCTGGATTTTCAATTCTTGGAACACTTTTATCCTTTCTCACTTTTTCTACCAGGGCAAGGGAATTTTTATTACCCATAATCTTATTACCCCTTTTTGTTCCCCCCTTTGTTTCGGTTACAAAAGGTTTAACTCTTTTACTTGAAGAAAAAATTTTAAATTTAAACTATATTTTCTTCCTTGTTTTCTTTGATGTCCTTTATTTTTTTATATCCGACCTCCTTTTTGAATATGTTATAATGGAATGAAAATTAAAAAGGGAATAAAGAGTATGACAGGTGTGAGCACTAAATCGGGAAGAGAAAGTAATGTTTTCTGTAAACTTGAAATAATCTCTTTAAATTCAAAAGGTTCAGAGTTTAAAGTTATTTTACAGCCTGAAATACCTGGAATAGAAGCAAAGGTAAGGGGTTTCCTTGAAAAATATTTAAAAGATGGAAAATTCATAGTTAAGATTAATTTTCCTGAAACAGGATTAAGATTTAAAATTAATGAAAATTTAATTAAAGATATAAAAATTAAAAGTAAAAAAAATTTTATATTTACCATTGACCCCTTTAAAATTCCGGGTCTTGTTAAATTCATTTATCCTGAAAAGAAAATATGGAGACTCTTAAAAAAAATTTTGAAAAATGCTCTTTTGGAACTTGAAGATAAAAGATTGAAAGAGGGAGAGGAAATAAAAAAGGCAATTGAAAGGGAAATAAAAAGAATTGAGTTTAATTTAAGAAACATAGATGGTGAAAAAATTAATGAGGAAATTGTGAGAATAGGTTCTCATATAAAAAGTATTATAAGAATCCTAAAAAATAGTGAAGGTCCCTGGGGTAAAAAGATAGATTTTTACGGGCAGGAAATTTTAAAGGAGGCAAATACAATTACACAGAAGACAGAAGATTTGAAGGTAATAAATTTTGCAATAAAAATAAAGGAAAGTGCTGATAACATAAGGGAACTTTCAAGAAATCTTGTTTAATAATACCTCCTTTTATTCTTACCTTGTGAAACTCATAGGCTCAAAGGAAACAAAGGAATTTTTTGAGTCTGTCAGGGATGAATTCCCTAAAACTTTAAGGGTTAATATTTTAAAAACTGATAAAAATTTTTTAAAGGAAAGACTTATAAAAAAGGGGTTTATATTAAAGGAAAATCCTGTTTATGAAAATTCTTTTGAGGTTATCTATGAACCATATGAGATAGGAAAAATGCTTGAACATTATGCGGGCTTATTTTACATTCAGGAAAAATCCTCTCTTTTGGTGAGTAAAATTTTAAATCCTAAAAGGGGGGAGATTGTTCTTGATATTGCATCTGCCCCCGGTTCAAAGGGAACACATATGAGTGAAATGATGGAAAATAAGGGTGTTCTTGTTTTAAATGACATTCATTTACCGAGAATAAAGGCATTAACCCATAATGTAGATAGAATAGGTTTAATTAATACCGCAATAACCATGATGGATGGTGTTAAATTTGGAAAATTCTATTTTGAAAAGTTTGATAAAATTTTAGTTGATGCTCCCTGTTCCAGTATGGGAACTGTTCATAAGGCAAAGGAAGTTCTTTCCTGGTGGAATGAAAGGGAGGTTAATTTTTATAAAAGTATTCAAAAAAAACTTTTGGTTTCAGGAATAAAAGCCTTAAAAGAGGGGGGAGAAATTGTTTATTCTACCTGTACATTAACAGTTGAGGAAAATGAAGAGCTTATTGATGAAATTTTAAAAAATTATCCAGTAGAAGTGATGAAAATTGATGAATTGAACATAAATGAGGAAAGGGGGATAACAGAATACATGGGGAAGAGATTTTCAAAGGAAATTGAAAAGGCTATAAGGATATGGCCTCATAAATCAAAAATGGAGGGCTTTTTCATTGTTAAATTGAAAAAAATAGATAAATTGAAAAAGGAAAAGGGTTATGTAGTTAAAAAAGAGTATAGAAAACTTTTGAAAAAAGCTGATTCTGAGATTAAAAGATTTTTAAAGTTTTTATATGAATATTTTGGAGTAGAGGAATTTTTTTTTGATGACAAAGTTTTTAAATTAAAAGGTGATATATGGGTTTTAACAGAAGATTTTGAAAAATTTGAAGTTCCCCATTCTTTCAGAGAAGGTATGCGTGTTGCAAGGTTACGAGGAAATGAGTATAAATTGACCACAAATTTTGTTCAGCTTATTTTTCCATTTATTAAGAAAAATATTTATGAAATAAAAAATCCTGATGATGCTCTTAAAATTTTGAAGGGTTTTGATATTGATTGTTTTGAAAATGTAGAGGATGGTTTTAAGGTTCTTTTATACGATAACATATGTCTTGGTATAGGTGTAAAAAGGGGAAATAAGATAAAAAGCCAGATTCCAAAGAGCAGGAGATTTGAGGAGATAGTTGTTTAGATAAATTTATTCCCCTTCATTTCTTCTTCTTTTTTCTTTTATTTCGTTTATTATTTCCATATTAAAATTTTATCCTCCTGTTGTTTCTTCAAGAAATCCTTTTTTTCTTGCTATGTTTTCTACCCTGTTGAAGAGGTAAATTGAAATAAATGAGAAAATAAAGGAAAATAGAAAAAATAAAAAAATAAATAAGATATTTTCAGGATTAAAAGTTTCCTGTGAAAAAAACTTTAATCCAAGGCTTTTTCTCAAACCATCAAGCCATATTGTAAGGGGTGAATATGTTGCAATTAAATTCAAAGGATAGGGAAGAATTTTAACAGGATAAATAACACCTGAAATTAAAAAAAGTATTCCTGAAAAAAGTTCCTGAATAAAAAAAGCGTATCTTGGATAAATAAGTAAAAGAGAAGAAAATAAAAGACCTGAGGAAAAGAATAAAGGGACGCTCAAAAAAAAATATACGAAAAATAAAGGTTCAATTAAATAATTTATTTTAAATATTATTTTTCCTGCTATTAAAAGAATTGTTACTGAAAAAATTGAAAGAATTAAGTAAGCTAAAAATCTCCCAAATAAATTTAAGGTGTATGAAAAAGGTAAAGTTACCATATACTTTAAGGTCTGGTAAAATTCCCTGTCGCCAAGGATACTCCATGAGATCCCGAGTATTGAATTTTGAATGAAAATCCAGAAGACTATCCCGGTATATAAAAAGGGGAAATAGGGATTTTTAAAATCAAAACCAAGTATTGCCTTATACATGAATAAAACAAGAATAACTGACATAAAAGGTCTTACGGTATGGTAAAATAAGAACCAGAAAGGTCTTGTCCAGTTTGATTCAACTTTAAAACTTAATAAGAAGGAAGAATAAAGAAATCTAATTACTGCCATCTTTCAATAAGTGTTCCCCATTTTCTTGCTATGTTTTCCATTTTTGTTAAAGCATAGTAAGAAAGTAAAATAAAAATTATTGATAAAATTGTAAGGATTAAAATTTCAATATAAATATTTAAAATACCCTCTGCTTCTTTTCCAAAAAAAGCCTGTCTCATTGCATCAAGACCAAGGGTAAGGGGAATAAGAGAGCCTATAAATACAATAAATATTGGTAAAACTCTTATCGGGTAATATAAACCTGAAATTGCATAAACCGGTTCCTCAAAAAGCCTTGAAAGATGCCAGGCTTCCCTTCCCCATAAAAGATACAGGGATGAAAAAGCCATACCGAGCCCATAAAGTCCAAAAAGAGTAATAAAAAAGGTTAAAATTACAAGGAAAGGGTTAGAAAGTGTTAAAGGTGTTTTAAAAATTATAAAGGCTGTAAAAAGAATAAAAAGAGATCTGAATAAAATCATATAAATTCCACCAATTGACATTCCTATTAAAATTGACATTTTTGAACAGGGTGCAATCATAAAATATCTTAGATTACCTGAAAGTTTTTCCCAATATAACTGTGAGGCTATACTCCATAAAACATTCATCCAGAAGGATAAAACAAAACCACCAATTATAACAAATCCTTCAAATACCTTTTTCGCACCTAAATTCCTGTATAAAAATATATAAGAAGCCACCCCAATAAGACCTGTTAAACCATATAAGAAAATCCAGGAACCTTCCCTGTGGGTTGCAACTATTCTTACATAGGCTCTCGCTAAAATTGCCCTTATATTTATTGAAATTGATTCCTTAAAACTTTTCACTTTTCCTTTTCAATCTCCTCAAAGGTCTTGCCAACAAGTTTTACAAATACTTCTTCAAGAGTTGGTTCAATTTTCTTAAAAGAGAGTATCTCCTGATTATCCCTTTTTATTTCATTTACAATTCTCTCAAAGGGTAAATTTTTCTGAGTTTTTATTTTAATATACATCCTTTCGCCCTCTAATTTCCTTTTTTCTAATATTGATAATTCCTCAGTTTTATAAATTTCATATTCCCTTCCCCTGATTTCAAATTCATATATATCTTCCTTTTTTACCGTTTCCTTTAAAGTTTTTGGTGTATCACAGGCAAGTATTCTCCCCTTATTTATTATTGCTATTCTATCACATAGTTCATCTGCCTCAAACATGTTATGTGTTGTCAGAAGAATTGTTTTCCCTTTATTTTCCTTTACCCAATTTTTAATAAATCTCCTGACTTCTATACTTGATTCCACATCAAGACCCATTGTAGGTTCATCAAGAAATATAACCTGAGGATTATTTATAAATCCCCTTGCTATGTTCATTCTCTGTCTTAACCCTGTAGAAAGTCTTGAGACCCTCTTTTTAAGATGGGGTTTTAAATCAAGAAGAGAAGAAAGATAATCTATTCTTTTCTTACTCTCTCTAATAGTAATTCCATAAAACTGTGAGAATAAAAAGAGAGTTTCCTCAAGAGTTAATATTCCATAACCTATTTCTTCACCACCTGATACCATATTTATTATCTTTCTTATTTCCTTAAAATTCTTTTCCACATCATATCCTAAAACATAAGCCTTTCCTGAGGTTGGTAAAAGTAAGGTTGTTAAAATTCTTATTAATGTTGTTTTACCTGCTCCATTTGGACCTAAAAGTCCAAAAATTTCTCCCTCCTTAACTTCTATTGATACACCATCAAGAGCACAAACCTTTCCATAATACCTTTTTAAATCAATTGTCCTGATGGGTATGTTTATTTCCATATCCCCTTTATCTCAGTATTACACTTGGGACATTTTCCATCCTTTAATTTATTTTCATAAACAAAGAATATTTCTCTTTTAATTAAAAGTTCTCCACAGGAAAAACAATAGGTGCTTTCAATTTCAGGCAAGCCCCAGACATTACCACCGTAAACAAACTTGAGCCCCTCTTCAAGACCAATTTCCCTTGCCCTTACTATCTTTTTTACTGATGTTCTATCTCTGTCCTGCATTTTATAATCAGGATGAAATGCTGTAACATGCCAGGGTATAAAGGGTGATATACTTTTTATAAACCTTGCTATATCCCTTAACTCTTCCTCTGAATCATTATACTCTGGAACAATGAGGGTCACAATTTCAAGCCATATCCCCCTTTTATATACTTTTTCAATCCCCTCGAGAACATATTTAAGTTTTCCACCTAAAACTCTGTAATTTTCCTCTTTGAAACTTTTAAGATCAATTTTATAAGCATCTATAAGACCCTCAAGATAATCTAAAACCTCATCAGTAACATAACCGTTTGAAACATAACCAGTTTTAACCCCCTTTTCCTTTGCTAATTTAAAAATTTCTTTTGCCCATTCTGTTGTAATAAGAGGCTCATTATAAGAAGAGATTATACTTCTTGAACCCTTTGAAAGTGCTATTTTTACTATTTCTTCAGGTGTTATTTCATCATAATAAAGAATGGCTCTCTCATCTTTGAAAGCCTGAGAGGTTATCCAGTTCTGGCAGTACGGGCAGTGAAAATCACATCCAAGCATTCCAAAAGTTAAAGCATAAGAACCGGGTAAAAAATGAAAAAAAGGTTTTTTTTCAATAGGGTCATTTTGAAAACCTGAAACATAATTAAAAGGGACATAAAGTTTTCCATCCAAATTGAATCTAACCTGGCAAATTCCCCTTTTACCTTCAAATATAATACATCTGTGGGCACAGGCAAAACACCTGACTTTTTTGTTATCTAAAACTTCATATAGCTCTCCTTCTCTAACAAGTTCATCTATTCTAATCATTTTTTACCCTTCTTTTAATCAAAGGAATTGAACCTTTATTGAAAAAAAAATCTTCATAAGTTATTATAATATACTGTTTTTTAAAGGTTCTATTCCATACATTCAAAAAATCCAAACCGGAGGAAATATGTCAACATACCTTATAAGAGTGAAAGATAAAGATTTAGAAATTGAGGTACAAGGTGACAGAGAGTTTGTTGAAAAAAAATTTAAGGAATTTTTAGAAACTTTTTTTAAAAAATTTCCTGAAGAGAAATATGGGGAAAAAAGGAGATATTTTGAAAAAGAGAGAGGTAAGTTACAAGAGGAAGATGATATAGAAAAAATAAAAGATTATTTTAAAAATTTTAAAATAAAAACCAACACAGAAAAAATGTTACTTGCTGCAAGATTCTATTATGAGAATTTTGGGAAAAAATCCTTCACCCTTTCCGACATAAAATCAATTTATAAGATGATGAAATGGAGAATATCTAAAAATCCTTCAACTTTTTTACAGAAATTTAAAGAAAAGAAATTAATTTATTCTTTGCCCAAAAAAAGAGACGGGAAACCACTTTATGTTTTAACTGAAAAGGGATTAGAATTTACTGAGGACTTAAAGAAGTAAATTATAGTAAATGCTTCAAATTGACGGTTCTTATCTTGAAGGTGGTGGTCAGATTTTAAGGATTTCACTTTTCCTTTCCCTTTTAACAGGTAAGCCCTTTCATATTTATAACATAAGAAGCAAGAGACCAAATCCAGGACTTAAAAACCAGCATTTACATATTATAAAATGTTTAAAAGAAATATCAGAAATAAAAGTGGAAGGTGATACTTTAAATTCCCTTGAAGTTAAATTTTTTCCAGGAAAAGTTATAGGTGGAAAGGTTAAAATTGATTTTAAAACAGCAGGTTCAATTCCTTTATTTTTACAGACAATTTTCCCTGTTTCTCTCATCTCTGAAAAACCTATTTATCTTGAGATACAGGGAGGGACCGATGTTCCAGGTGCCCCCACCTTTGATTATTTCAGATTCCATTTTTTACCCTTATTTGAGAAAGTTTTAACAGAAAATGAAATTTTTATTATAAGAAGAGGTTATTATCCGCAGGGGGGAGGTTTTGTAAAACTTAAATTTCATGGTAAATTGGATAAAATAAATTTAAATTTTGGTAAAGGAGAACTTAAAAAAATAAAGGGCAGATTATCAGGTTCTAAAATCTTGAAGGAAAGAAATGTTCTTGAAAGAATGAAAGAATCATTTTTAAAAAAAATTAAAGAATTAAATGTTAATAGTGAAATTGAAATAAGTTATGAGGAATCCCTTTCACCGGGTTGTGCCTTTTTTATTAAAGGCTTTTTTGATGGAAATAGAGAACTTGCCCTTGATATACTCTGTAAAAAGGGTGTAAGTGCAGAAAAACTCGGTGAGGAAATAGCAGAAAGATTTTTGCTTCTTTTAAAAAGGGGTGATTCACCTGATCCAAATCTTATAGATCAGTTAGTTCCCTTTCTTGCTTTATATGGAGGAGAAATTTTTGTTCCTGAACCAACTAAACATTTTGAGACAGCCATATGGACAAGTAAATATTTTTTAAATTTTGAGGTAGAAAGAAGGGAAGGTTTATTTAAATTTATTCCTCTTTGATAATTTCCCCCTTTTTCAAATAGAAAGTTTTTCTTCTCTTTTCAAATATATCCGATTGAGTATGACTTGATATAAAAATTATCTTTCTATCAAGATTTTTAATAATGTAATTTTCAAGAATTTTAACCCCCTTTTTATCAAGAGCATTAAAGGGTTCATCAAGATATAAAAAAAGGGGGTCATGAAGGATTGACTTTATAAGGGAAATTCTCTGAAGTTGACCCCTTGAAAGTTCCTTTACTTTTTTTCTTAAATATTCACCAGTTTCAAAAAGTTCAGAGAGTTCAATAATCACTTCTCTTTTAACATTATAGAATTTTGAAGCAAATTTAAGATTTTCAAGTGCGGTAAGTTCAGGGTAAAGAAAAGGGTTATGAGTTGAAAATCCTATGTGTTTTAAAATTTTTTCCTGATTATTATCTATTTTCTCTCCAAGATAAAATATTTCTCCACCTGAGGGAAAAAGTATAAAGGAAAGTATCTTAAAGAGAGTTGTTTTGCCTGCACCGTTATCACCTATAAAAAGATAAAGACCCTTTTCTC
>CBFGJR010000217.1:0-10401 GCA_965649145.1 Caldifarciminota bacterium
AATGGGGATAAAATATAGACTTATGATAATTCCTTATATTCTTTCAGGTATTCTACATTCTATTATTTTTGCTATTAAAAAAAGATTTGATATTATTCATGTTCATTGGCCATTTCCTCATATTATTTTTGGATTGATTATGAAAATAATAAGGCAAAAACCCTTAATATGTTCTTTTCATGGCGGAGAAATAATATTTCTTGAAAATATGCCTTTATTTTTAAAAATAATTTTTAAGTTTTTGTTCAATTTTTCTGATTTTTACACAGTAAATTCCTCCTTTACAAAACAAAAACTTCTGGAATTCATAGGATACAGAAAGAAAAAAAGAATAACAATTATTCCTTTCGGCATAACTTTAAAAGAAATAAAAGAGGAAAAGGAAATAAAAAAAGAAAAGATAAGGATTTTATTTGCTGGAAGACTTATTGAAAGAAAAGGGGTGCACATTCTTTTAGAGTCTTTTACAAAAATAAATAGGATTTTTCCAGAAACAGAGCTTATTATTGCAGGAGACGGTCCCTGGAAAGGAAAACTTGAAAATTTAGCAGATAAACTTGGTATAAAAAATAAAGTAATATTTAAAGGACATCTAAGTAGAGAGGAACTTGAAAGGGAATATAAAGAAGCAAGCATATTTGTTCTTCCCTCAATTCATGACATAAAAGGAGATACTGAAACATTAGGGGTTGTTCTAATAGAGGCAATGGAATATGGTGTTCCTGTAGTAGCAACAAATGTGGGTGGTATTCCTGATGTTATAAAGGATGGATATAATGGATTGCTTGTACCTGAAAAAGATATTGATGCGCTAACATATGCAATCATAAAACTTATAAAAGATGAATCACTTAGAGAAAAATTTATAAAGAATGCAAAAAAGTATGTAAAGGATAAATTCAGTTGGGAAAAAATAATTGAAAAGTTAAACGAGGTATATATTTATTTGACAAAAAGAACAAAGAAAAAATAATATATTTATCTTAATATGAAAAAATCTCTCATAATTGGATTTGATGGTGCCCCTTTTAAATTAATTGATAAATTTTTAAAAGAAGAAAAACTCCCATTTTTCTCCAAGATTTATAAAGAGGGTGCTTTTGGAATACTTGAATCTGTTGTGCCGGCATATACAATGATTGCATGGCCCTGCTTCTATACAGGTAAGAATCCTGCAAAAATAGGACCATTTTTAATAAAGTCAAAGGGATTTGACCCTGAAAGTTTTTCAAAATCTTTTTTTATTAATTCTCATGATATAAAGACATGGACAATATGGGAATATTTATCCTATCTTGGATATAAGGTTGGTGTTATGCATGTCCCTGTTACATATCCACCAAAAAAAGTTAATGGATTTTTAATAACAGATTTTTTAACACCAAAGGGTGCAAAAAATTTTGCATATCCAGATTATCTTAACGAAAAATTAAAAAATTATAGAATTTCCCCTGATTTAGATATGGGAAGATATGGGCACCCTGATTCAAAAGTAAATCTTGAAAAGATGAGAAAAGAACTAATGGATATAATAATAGAACATGGGGAATGGGCATTAAAATTTATAAATGAACTTTCTCCTGATTTTTTTATAATAAATTTTAAAGAACTTGATGATTTCATGCATTTTTTTTATGATGATGAAGAGAAAATACTTGAAATTTATAAAATTGCTGATTCTTACACAGAAAAATTATACAATCTTTTAAATCCTGATATTTTTATAATAATGTCAGACCATGGATTTCATAAAGTTCCAAGAACATATTTTTATATAAATAGTTTTCTTGAAAAAAAGGGATATTTAAAAAGGTCAAAAACAATAAGGGGAAAGACATCCATATTTATGTACAATACTGGTGAAAAGATTATAAAGATGATATCATTTTTAAGGAATTTTATACCTGAAAAATTTAAATATAAAATTGCAAGAGAAGAAATAATTAAAAGGGTTGACTGGGAGAATTCCATGTGTTTTGCAAACTGGTATGCAGGTCTTTATTTGAATGATAAATTTTTTAAAAATGAAGAAGAAAAAAAGAAATTTGCAGAAAAAATAAAAAAGGAATTTATGGAATTAAAAGATGATAAGGGGAGAAAGGTATTTAAAGTTGTTTACACAAAATATGAAATTTTCAGGGGTCCTTATTTTGATTTAATGCCAGAAGTTGTTTATACAACCTGTGAGGATTTTAGAATAAATGTAAATCTTAGCGGTAAATTATTTGATAAAAGGATTGATAGACCTGATTTGAAAGGACATCACCATGCAGATTTAGATGGAATATTTTTTATAAAAGGAGATAAAATAAAAAAAGGAATTTATGGAGAAAGAATTAAAATTTATGATATTTTTCCAACTCTTCTTTATCTCCTTGGTGAAAAAATCCTTGAGGATGTGGATGGTAAGATTCCTGAAAATTTATTTGAAGAAAAAATAAAGCCTGAATTTATAAATTTGCCTTATAAAGGGGTAGAGGAGTATGAAATGGAAGAGAAAGATGCTGAAAGTATAAAAAAACATTTAAAAGGGCTGGGTTATATATGAAAAAATTTGAGAAAATATTTGAGAAATGGTGGTTAGTATTTTTAATATATCTTTTTCTTTCCTTCATTATTTTCAGCAAGGTTCTTATTCAAAATGTGCTTATATACGGAACTGACTGGCTTCTTGGAACTTATCCTTATAAAAAATGGATGAGTGAATTTATAAAAAATTATTTAAGGATTCCTTTATGGGATCCTTTTTTAAGGTGTGGACTTCCAACAGTTGCATCTTTTTATATGGATATTTTGACTCCTTTAACGATTTTAAGACTCATTTTTCCTCCGCATAAGGTTCAGGTTTTAGGGCATATAATATATCTTTCAATTGGTGGGCTTGGAATATACCTTTTCTCAAAAGAATGGAAATTGAATTCTATTTCTTCATTCTTTGCAGGTTTATTCTATATGTTTTCAGGCTCACTTGTCACAACAGTTTATGGAGGGCATCTTGGAAGAAGCGTAAGTGCCTGTATTTTCCCTTTTATGCTCTTTTTCTTAACAAGAGGTATTAATAAAAATAATATAATTTTCTTTTTGATTGCAGGAGGATTTGGAGGAATTGCATTTTTGCAAGGACATTTTCAATTAACATATTTTGCTTTTATTGCCTCAATATTTTATTTTTATTTTTATTTAATAAGAATAAAAAAGAAAAATTTAAAGGAAATAATTAAATTTTCTATTTATGCGATTTTGGGAGTTTTTGTTTCTTTAATGATGTATTCCTTTTACATATTCCCTGTTCTTGAAAATTTAAAACATGCAGCAAGGGGAGCCGAAAGAGGTTATGAATATAGCACTTCCTGGTCTTTACCCCCTGTTGAAATTTTAAATCTTTTATATCCTCATTTTTCAGGTTATTTAGAAAATTATTGGGGAAGTTCCCCTTTTAGATTGCATCTTGAGTATATGGGTATAGTTCCATTTGTCTTAGGCATTTTTTCATTCATATATTTTTTAAAAGAAAAAAAGATTAAATTTTTAATTATATGGTTTATAATTGCAGTTCTTTACGCTTTTGGTGGATATACACCGATCTTTCGTATATTTTATACAATTTTGCCTGGTGTAAAGAAATTTAGAGCACCATCTTTAATTTTCTATCAAATTAACTTTATATTTGCTATTTCCTCTGCATTTTTTATTGATAAATTTAAAGAACTTAAAGAGAAAGATTTAAAAATATTTATAATTTTTTCATCAGGAATTTTATTCCTTTTTGCACTAATATTTTCAATTTTCAAAGAAAGTTTTATTAACTTCTTTTCAGAATTTTCTAAGGGTGAAAAAGAAAATGCAGTTTATACAAATTATGAACTTTTATTGAAAGATGTTTGGATTCTTTTTTTCTTATATCTTATTTTTTTAGCAATTCTTTATCTTAAAACCTTTAAAAAACTTGGTGAAGTTTTTCTTCTTTTATTTTTACCCTTTTTTATTTTTGATGTATGGAGAGTTGAAATAGATTTTATTAAGAGTATAGAACCACCGGAGAAATATTATGAAAAAGATGAAGTTATAAAATTCTTAGAAAATGATAAGGATATTTACAGGGTTTTCCCGTTAAGATATAAAAGAAAAGATGAAGGGATTTTGATGCTTTATGGAATTGAAAGTATAAGTGGCTATGTGGCAAACCCTTTGCAAAGATATCAGGATTTTATAGGTGCGGAAAAATCAGTTATGTTTATCCCTTTAAACCTTATAAATTATAAACATCTCTTAAATCTCTTAAATGTTAAATATATAATTGACATTCCCTTACCTCCTGATATAGAAAGATATCCTGAGAATATTAAAAGAGAACTTTATTTCTGGAATGAATTTTATAAAGATTATGAAAAAGTTTATTCAGGAGAAAATTATGTGATTTATAAAAATCCAGAAGATAAAGGAAGAATATTTGCTTATGGGAAATGGAAAATCTTACCACAGGATGAAATCCTTAAAAACCTTTTTGTTGATAAAGAGTTATCTTATATATATATTGAAGAGGATAAGGTAAAGAACATATATTTTCCACAGCAAAGAGATTCTTTTGAATTTTCATATAAAATTAAAAAATATGAAGCGGATAGGATTGAGTTTGAATATTCTCTTTCACATCCAGGAGTATGCGTTGTATCAATGAACTGGCATCCAAAATGGAGAATAAGAGTAGATGGAAAATTAATTAAAAGTTTTCCTGTGAATCATACTTTAACAGGATTTGTATTGCCAGAAGGAAATCATATTGTAAAATTGAAATTTTCTTCTAAGGGACATAAAATCGGTATTTTATTAAGTTTTACAGGATATTTGATTTTTATAATTTCTTTAATATCTTTAATTTTTCTGAATAAATTTAAAGGGAAAGAGGATTAAAAAATGAAAGAGATAAAAATAATAGGGGGTATAGGAGCAATATTCTGTGCTTTATCTCCTTTACCAAATTCAGGATTTCTTTTTTTTATTGCAGGATATATTCTTCTTTCAATTGCTTTTAAAAAATTATCTGATGAGTTAAAAGATTATAGAATATGGAGTTACATTCTCCTTGCTCTCATACTTGACCTTCTTGCAACTTTTGGGATATATTCTATTTTTTCTATATACTTTCTCCAGAAATTAATTTTTGCCTCTTTTTTAATTCCTTTTAATTTTTCTTTTATAATCGCTCTTGGTTTTATTACCTGGGTTATTGCAATGATAGCAGGTTATTTATTTTTTAAAGGTACAAAAATAGTTTCAGAAAAAACAAATGAAAATTTATTCAAAATTTCCGGTTTCTTAATGTTCATAGGCGGATTATTAATAATGATTCTAATTGGAGCATTAATTGCCTGGATAGGATTTATACTCCTTGCAACTTCATTCTTTTCTTTAAAGAGTGAATAAATGAAAAAAATATTCATTTTTTTATCAATATTTTTTTTGGTCATAGGTATTTTAATATCAGTTTCTTATTTTTATTTAATAAAAATTAAAACCTTTCAATTTATGACAGGAAATTTTATTGAAATTTCTCCTCAAAAATATAAAGCAGTTTATTTTAATTTTCCAAAAGGTGCAAGAGTAGAGGGGAAAATTCATTTAATAAAAGGGAAAAGTATAAATTTTTATTTAGCCAAAAAGGAGGAATTTGAAAATTATAAAAAGAAAGGAAAATTTTATTCTTATATTAGTTTTTATTCAATTCAGGATAAAAAATTTCTTTTTATCTCACCAGAAAAAAATAGATACTATTTTATTTTTGAGAATAATTCTTTTACTGAAATCCAAAAGGTAAAATTGAATCTTTATATAAGATTCTCTAAATAATACTTCCGATAATTTTTCTTATGTTAACTTAATAAGATATTTTCAAACAGGTTGAAAATTTTAATTTAAAATCATTAATTTTTATACTCTCTTCCATGCAGTGGGTTATATTATTTTTTTTAAACTTTTATTTTGAAAGAGAATTTATCCTTGGTGCTCCTGACTTTTATAACTATTATTCCTTAGATTATTCTTTAAAATGGGATTATTTCAAAGATGGAATTTATTTTTTAATTCCTTTGAAAAATGAATTTGAACTTTTGCTTAATAATGCACATATAACCCGCTCTCTTTTTACTTTAAATAAAATTATTTATCCTGATTCAAAAACAATTACTTCTGTTTATGCTGAAAGAGACAAATATGAAAGTACACTTAATGGATTTTCTTTTCAAACCCCAATTTTTAAAAAATTCTTTAATCTTAAAACTGGATATGATATTTATACATCAAACGCTTATTATCCTAAAATTACCCAGCATCACTATTTTGTCCAACTTCACAGAAAAAATACAGCTTACTTACTTTATTATCATTCAGACCTTTACTATCCTTTTTATTATTCACAAAGTCCACAAAAAGAAAAATATGAAAACTATAATCTAAATTATTACTTTAAAAATTTTAAATTTTTAATTGATTATCAATATCTTGGAAATCTTCTAAAAAGTCAATCTATTTCACAGTTGAAATCAGAAATAACTTTAAATTTCGATTTTAAATTATTTATTTTCAATATTATTTTAAAAAGTAAAATGTTAAAATTTTTGAAAATGAAGGAAAAACAAAGGTTTGGATTTTTAGCAAGTTTAGATTTTAAAAAATTAGTTTATTTTACTTTTAATTATGAGAGGGATAAAAATTTAAAAAATCATTTTTTAATTGAAGGTATATTAAATATTTCTTTTAAAAATATTTTAATTTTCCCTTTTTATTCAACAGGGCTTTATTTTCCAAATCCTCTCATTGAATCAGGTATTCTCCCCCTATACTCTACTCCTTATATTAAAAGAGAAAGAAGAAATATTTTTGGATTCAATTTTTATGATAAAGAATTAAGGAATTTTGCCTTTAATTATGAATATGGATATTTAAAGGATGTACCTGTTTTTAAAAATGGAAGATATGAATTTTTAAATGGGAAAATACATTCCTTCCAGTGTAATTTATTTAAAGAATTTAATAAGTTTTTAATTTTTGAAAGATTTTTCTTTAAACCTTCTATAATTTATACTACTATCCCGGATTTTTATCCAAATTTTAATTCAAAATTTTCTCTCGGATTTGAGAAAATATTCAGAGAAAATATTAAAGTATTATTTGAATATTCTTTATTTTTGACAGAAAAAGTAAATATGAGTTCATCTGAATTAAAGACGAATTTTTTTGATGTTCTATTCATTACTTTAAGAATAAATAATATTTTTAACCAGAAATTTTATTTAATTGAAAATTTTAATTTTTATGGACCACACCTTACCCTCTGTGTTTCTGCAAATATATGGCACTGATATGAAAAAGAAAATTTTTGAATTCTGTACATTTTCTCCTTTTAGTAAATTCAATGAATTAAGGGCAATTTTAAATGAATCCCTTGGAAACTTCCGGATCCCTGAAGATAAAATTATTAATTCAATAATAGTAGTTGATGAAATTCTTTCTAATATTGTTGAACACTCTTATAAATTTAAAAGAGGACCGATAAGAATTAAGATAGAAAAGGATGAGAAAAATATAATTATAACTTTTGAAGACAGGGGAAAACCTTTCATATATAAGAAAGGTAAAGAAGATATTGATGAAAAGGAAATCTTGGAAAAACAAAGAGGGATTGGACTTTTAATTGTCAAAAAACTCATAAATAAATTTGATTTTAAAAGAAAAGGAGGAAAGAATATCAAAAAATTTTATATAAAGATTGATTAACTTCCCCCTCCTTTTTAAATTTTTAATAATACCACATTAAAGAAATAAGTATTTTATGATTTCCAAGGGAAAAAGAAGTTATACTTATATCAGGGTCATTTATGCTCGTAAATGAGAATCCTGAAAGAGCATCAAGATTTATTGAGAAATAATCAGATATAAAATGTTCTAATCCAAAACCAAAAGGTATTCCCATCCCAAATAAGGAAGAATAAGGATAATTCCCTGGTGGTGATTCAACTATAAATCCAATCCCGCCTTTTAAATAAATATTTGTTTTTTTATGATCTCTGAATAAATAATTTAAGAGACCCTGAATTTGTATAAGGCTTCCAGATTCAGATTCCTCATTTGAATAAGATAGAAAATCAAAACCAATCAATGGCTCAATAACGAGTTTGTCAGAAATTCCGAGTTTTGTCACTACAAAATTGGGTGTAGGGAAATAAATAATGGTATCCATATATGCTAATGGAGCCCATCCTATTCCCATTCCAAAGGAGCCTTTTAGATTTTTTGCAGAGATAACCCCTGCGGTACACACAAGGAGTACAATAATTTTTTTCATTTAACCTCCTTTTTAATTAACTATAAAATTTTAATAGAAAATACTTTTCAAATTCAATTGACAAAAGATATTTTTCCCTTATATAATTATATTCAATTTTTTTAAGGGTCGGGGTTTAAATCTACTTTTGGAGGAAGATATGAAAAAAATAATAGTAATAACAGGAATGATATCAATCCTCTTTGCAGGGGGATGGGATCATCCTGTACAGGGAATAAGGGGACTTGGAATGGGTGATGCCTATACTGCACTTGCTGAGGATGCCTCTGCAATATGGTGGAACCCAGGAGGACTTTCTTTTCAGAAAAATATGTTTGAAGTTGAGTTAGGTGGAACATATGATATGCCAATGCATGTATGGAAGTTTCCTGACACACTGGGGCAGGAAAAAGAAGCAAGATCAAGTTTGAATAGTTTTATTCCACAGGTTTTCCTCTCCTATAAGTTGAATAAATTTGCTATCGGATTTGGTCATTATGTTGAATATGGTGGAGGAGGAGTTGATTGGAAAAAGGAAGATATTGGAAGGGATTACCGTATGGTTTTCGGGGTAATGGCATTTACACCTACATTTTCTTATATGATCAATGAAAAAATTGGAATAGGAGCAAAAGCTGAACTTGTCTACGGGAAATTTGATGCGAAGGCGAAAAATAGTTATGAATGGGAACACAAAGGTGGTGGATGGTCATTTACAGGAGGTGCAGGACTGCTTTATAAACCAGTTGACATTCTTTCAATTGGACTCAATTTAAGGGGTCCATTCACTCTTAAAATGGATGGAGAAATTGAATCCAGAATTACATATCCAATTGATACAACTTTTAAAGAAGATACAAAAGTGAAATGTGATTTCCCAATTACAATTGGGCTTGGATTAGGACTTAAACCATTACCAAACTTTTTGGCAGGACTTGATTTTGAATATACAACATGGTCAACACTTGATTATGTAGAGGTTAGCACTCCTGATACTACAATTAAGGACACTCTTCTTTTGGAAAATACTTTTAAGGTTAAGCTTGGTTGTGAATACTCATCACCAGTTGGTCTTTCTTTAAGGACAGGATTTGCTTATGATAAGGCAGCATCACCTGATTCAACCCTATCTTTGGACAATATAGATGTTGATAAATTTGTTATTTTTGGTGGACTTGGATATAGCATAGGTAATTTTGGAGTAGATTTAGGAGTTTTAAAAGCATTTGGTTCAGAGAGAAAGTATGAAGAAGAGGTTGCTCCAGGTGTAACCGTTACTCAAAAATTTAACATGAACCCGATGGTAATCGGGATTGCTTTAAAATATAAACTTTAAAATTTTTAATACCCCGGCCCTTTATTTTGATGAATATAATTTTTTTTGAGGATATAAGATATGAAAAATTCTGGCTCCCTTTTTTAAGATTAAAATCCTTCTTTAATATACCATTTTTCAATTTTTTAAAAACTAAAAATATTTTATTTAAGGAAGAAATTGAAATTGAAAAATCCATTCTTTTATCCTGTTTTTTTATTCCTAAAGAAATTCCAAAAATAAAAGAAAATTCAATTTTAGTAAATAATGGTGAAAAGGTGGGAATTTTCTTAAAAAATGGAAGATATGACTTACAGAAACTGTTAAAAGAATTTGACAAAAATTACGAAATTAAAGAAATAAAAGGTGAATTTTTAAATACGCCATTTAAATTAATCTCAAAATTTAGAGAAATTTTAAATGAATATTTAGATTTAATAAAGAAAAAATATAAAAGAATTTCAGGAAAAATATATTCAAACTCAAAAATTAACAAGAATGTTGAAATAGACACAGAAAATGGAATTGTTATAATAGAAAAAAATGTGGATATTGAGCCATTCTCATTTATAAAAGGACCTGTATTTATAGGAAGTGAGACAATAATAAAATCAGGAGCAAAAATTTACTTTTCTTACATAGGTCCTGTTTCAAGGATTGGTGGCGAGGTTGATTCTTCTCTATTTATCGGTTATTCAAATAAAGCTCACCAGGGCTATATAGGAGATTCAATTATTGGTGAGTGGGTAAATCTTGGTGCAATGAC
>CBFGJR010000218.1:0-10207 GCA_965649145.1 Caldifarciminota bacterium
AATTTCTTCTTTATTAAATTTATTAAAATAAGCTATTATACCAAAAAGACTAAACTCTGAAGATAAAGTATCCTTAACCTCATTCTTCTCTTCTCCTATAAATTTAACTTTTGACCTTATATATTCTGGAGATATTAAAAACTTTTCTGAAACTTTTCTAATAAATAATTCTCTCTCAATCTCAACCGGTATATTGGATATAAAATTTATTATCTCATTGAGAAGAAGACTCTGGACATAAGGGTCAGAGGGAATATTTTCTGGGAGTAGGGCATCAAGAAAATTCTTAGAGGAGTTTATAATTTTTTCCATTTCCTCCCTGTTGCCTTTTTTTAAATAAGAGTCAGGATCCTCATCAGGAGGCAGTTCAGCTATCTTAACCTTCAAATTTGTTTTAAGTAAAAAAGGTAAAGTTCTTTTCATTCCACGTTTCCCAGCATCATCTCCATCAAAGAGTATTATAATAATATCAGCAAATCTCTTAATAATCAAGGCTTGATCAACTGAAAAAGCAGTACCAAGTGGTGCCACAGTATTTTCAAAACCATTCTCTACCATTCTCATTACATCAGTGTAACCCTCCACAAGTATAAGAGTACCTTCTTTTTTAGCCTTATTTTTTGCAATATCTATTCCATAAAGATTTTTACTTTTTTTAAAAATCTTACTATCCGGGGAATTTAAATATTTTGGCCCACCCTCAAAGGCTCTTCCTCCAAAACCTATACACTTAGAAGAAGTATTAAAAATGGGGAAAATAATTCTGTCCTTAAAAAAATCCCTTAATATTCCACCTGAACCTGTAATAAGTCCAACTTCAAGAAGAAGCGAAGGATTTATACCCTTCTCTCTTGCCTTTTTAAGAATATAATCACCTTCAGGAGGTGCATAACCTAATCTAAATCTCCTTATGGTATTTAACTTAAAATCCCTTTCTTCAAGATAATTCCGTGCTTTTTCTCCCTCTCTTTCAAACAAAATCTTTTCATATTCATTAAGAGCAAACTCAAGAACTTCAAAAAGTTTAAAGATTTCCTTATCTTCTTCAATTCTTTCTTCTTTTAATTTTATACCCGCATCTCTTGCAAGTTCTTTTAAAGCTTCATATTTGGGTATTCCTTCCATTTCTGAAATTAAATGAATTAAATTCCCTGATTTTCCGCATCCAAAACAATAAAAAAGACCTCTCTCCGGGTCAAAAGAAAGAGAAGGTTGCGTATCAGGATGAAAAGGGCATATAGATTGGTAATTTTTTCCACTTTTTTTTAAATTAAGGTATCTCTGAGCAATTTCAAGAGGAGATATTGAAGCGATTATTTCATCATAAATATTCATGTTTTTTTAAATCTAATTACAGTTACTCCATCACCTCCTTCATTCCATGAAGGATGAAAGTATTCCTCCACAAAATCTATATTTTTAATAACATCAAAAACCATCTTTTTCAAGATACCCTTCCCTTCGCCATGAACAATTCTAATTTCATTGTAACCTGCTGCTCTTGCATCATAAATGAATCTTTCCACAAGCTCTTCAGCTTCTTCCTTTTCCATTCCTCTTATTGATAAAACCCTTGAGGGTAAAGGAATTGAATAAAGATTTATATCAATTACCTTTTGAAGTTTTTCTTTAGTCGGTTCTCTCAAATAACTCATAGGAACTTCCATTTTTTTACCATTAACTTCAAGAACTGCTTTATTTCCTTTAATTTCTAAAAGTTTTCCTGATACTGAACTCTCTTTAACCGAATAGAAATTACCTATCTCTAACCTTGAAGGGATTCTTTCTCCAATCTCACTATTTGCCTCTTCTATCTTTTTAACTACCTTCTTTAAAATCCTTTTATCCTTTTTTTCTTCAAACTCTTTTAAAATCCTATTGATTTCTTTGTTCCACTCTTCAATTTTTCTTTTCAGTTCTTTTTTATACTCGGATTCCAGTTTTTCCCTTTCTTTTTTTAAAATTTCCCTCTCCTTTTCTAACTCCTTTTTTTCCTTTTCTATTTCAGATTTCATTCTATAAATCTTATCTATTATTTCTGTAGTTTCTGGCATTTTTTCAAAAATCGATTCTGGTAATAAGCATTTTCTTGCAACAAGCAGTGCATAACTTGGAGAAACTTTCATCACTTCAATTTTATAAGTAGGTGATAAGATATCAAGATCCAGGGTGAAAGCCGAGATTAAAATTCCCTTTTCTCCTCTCAAATAAGATTTAATTTTATCATTATGAGTAGCACATATAGTTTTAATATTTCTGTCTCTATATTCCCTCAATATACCTACACCCAGATTTCCTCCTTCTTCTGGATCAGTATTTCCCATAAATTCATCAAGTAAAACAAGTTTATCTTTAAAACTTTCAGAAAAAGATTTTCTTATTTCTTCAAGATAAAGGGTAAAACTTGAAAAACCTTCTTCTATCTTACTTCTCTCTTCAAATCCTGCCATAAAAATTTTATCAGGTATATAAAAATAACTCTGCGAGGATGAAGAAACAGGTATACCCCTTTTAATCATACCTATCAAAAGATAAATCGCTTCAAGAAAAGTGGTTTTTCCTCCGCCATTTGGACCTGTAACAAGTAAAACATTATTCTCTTCTGAAAATTCTATGTTGTATGGGACACATTTACTCTGAAGTTTTATTTTAAGTAAAGGGTGATAAGCATTTATTAATTTGAATTTCCTTTCCTTCCCAAATTGAGGAATCTCCCCTCCAATCTTATTTGTAGATAAAAAAAGAGCAGTAAAATAGTCAAGTTTTGAAATATAATAGGATAGATCAGCAATTTCTTCTTTTAAATCATTGTATTCAGAAAAAATTTGATTTAATATTTTTCTTTCCTCTTCTTTTTCCATATCTTCATAATGCTTGAATTTGGTGTTAAAATTTACTATATCTTCGGGTTCAACAAAATAACTTTCTCCGCTTCTTGAATAGGCTACAAGAATTACATTTTGAGGTAAAGTTTTTAAACATATGGTAAATCTCCCTTCCTTATAATAAATCTCCTCATCTCTTAAAATGTTTTCCCTTTTATACTTTTCAATAGATACCTTTATTTTTCTTTCTATTTCCCTATAAACATCCCTTTTTTTCTCCCTTATCTCTCTTAAAGTCTGAGAAGCAGTATCTTTTATATTACCCTCATCATCAAAAGTCCTTTCTAATTTCTGGTAAAAAGAGAGGATTTCATAATCAAGAGGTAAATAAAAATCAGAATCTTCTTTAAGATTTTCTATCTCTCTTCTTATCTCTATTACATCCCTTAAATAATTTCTGAACCATACAAAATATTTTGAAATTGATGTTCCAGGATCCAATTTTTTAAAATCAGGTAAAGAAAAATTTCTCTTTCTAAGTAAAAGACTATATCTTTTGAACTCTTCAAATCTTTCTTTAATCTTTTCAATTTCATTTTCTTCTTTTAAATCTTTTAAATAGTTAAAACCTCCTTCAGTTTGTAAATATTGAGAAATAAAGTCTAAAATTCTTTTCAAATACTATTTCTTTAGTTTTTCTTGGATTTGTTTTATCTTCCTGAGAACTCTCCTCCTTGCTGTCGCAAGCTCCTTTTTCCTCTTTTCAGATGGTTTTTCATAATGCTCTAATCTTTTCACCTCATCCATAATCTTATCTCTGTTTAAAATTTTTTTAAACCTCCTTAACATTTCTTCAAAGCTTTCTCCTTCTCTTAATCTTACTCCTGTCATAATATTTATCCTCCTTATAGTTTAATGGGAATTGAACCCTTTATCCGGGAGGCCATCCTAAAATTCTGCCTCCCAGTATGTGGAAATGTAAATGCAAAATACTCTGTCCTGCTTTTTCACCGTCATTTATAACAATTCTATAACCTTCACCAAGACCTTTTTCAAGTGCTATTCTACTTGCCACTCTTAATAAATGACCAATTAGAGATTTATCTTTTTCTTTCATTTCTCTTAAAGCACCAATGTGTTTTTTAGGCACAATCAGAATATGAACTGGTGCCTGTGGATTTATATCTTCAAAGGCTAACAAACTTTCGTCCTCATATACAATTTTTGAGTTTATCTCTTTTTTTACAATTTTACAAAATATACAATCCATTATTTAATCCTCCTTTGTGTTAAAAATAATAAAATCATCCCCGCAAATAAAAGTGCGGTTTCTGTTCTTAAAGTTCTTAATCCAAGGTTCCACTCTTTAAAACCTTTTTTTCTCAAATAATCTATTTCTCCCTCTGTAAAAGAACCTTCTGGTCCTGCTACTATAACAGCCTTACTAAAATCGCTTTCCCTTACATTAGGACTTAATTTTATTTTCTCATTCAATAAAATTTTAAAATCATAATCATTAGTATAATCACAAAATTCTTCTAAATTCATCGGTCTTTCAATTAAAGGTAATACACTTCTTCTTGACTGTTTCATTGCAGAAATTGCTATTTTATTCCATCTTAAAAATTTACCCTCACCTGGTTCTACCTCTGTTCTTTCGGTCAAAAGAGGAACAAATCTGCTTACACCAATTTCTGTCCCTTTTTCAATTAAAAGTTCCATCCTCTCTCCCTTCAAGACACCACAGGCAAATGCAAGTTCAAAGGGGATCTCATTGGGTCTTCTTCTTTTCTCAATAATATCTCCCTCTGCATAACCATCATCAGTTTTAGTTAATACAACAGTATACTCATCACCCTCTCCATTTACAACTTTTATTATATCTTTCGGTTTTTTTCTTAAAACTTTGTAAAGATGGTTATACTCCTCACCAACAATAAAAACCCTATTATCTCTTATATCACTCTTTTTAACATAAAAGTACCTTATATCCATTATTTTTTAATCTCCATTAATTTTTTCAAAATTTCTCTTTCTTCTCTTGAAACTTCTTTTGGAATTTCAACATCAATCTCTACAAATAGATCACCCCTTGAACCATTTAAATCCCTTAGTCCCTGTCCTTTAATCCTTAAAACTTCTCCTGTCTGAGTACCAGATGGAATTTTAAGTTTTAGTTTTTTACCATTTAAAGAATCTACTGAGATTTCCCCACCCAACACAAGAACTGGATAAGGAACTTTCACTTTCATCTTCAAATCCTTACCTTTTCTTTCAAATCTATCATCTTTTATCTCATTAATTACAACTATAAGGTCTCCAAATTTACCACCTCTTAAACCTGCATTGCCCATACCCTTCAATCTCAACATTTTCCCATCTTCAACTCCAGCCGGTATATTTATATTAATCATCTCCTCCTTCATTATTCTTCCTGTACCCTTACAAACTTCACATAAATCCCCTATCACTTTTCCCGCTCCCCTACATGTGGGGCAGGTAGATTGTGTCACAAAATAACCAAAAGGAGTTCTACTCTCTTTTCTAACATAACCTGCTCCTCTGCAGGTATCACATGTTTTAAAAGATTTAGATTTAGAACCTGTACCACTGCAGGTGTCACATCTTACAAATCTTTTCACCAAAACCTTTTTAGATACTCCTGAATCAATCTCATGTAAAGTTAAAGAAATTTTTATTCTTAAATCTTCTCCCGGCTGGGCTGCAAAATACTCGCTTTTTTCTCTTTCTCTACTTCTTGAGCCAAAAAGAAAATCAAAAATTGAAGAGCCAAAACCAAACTCTTCAAAAATTCTTCCTATATCTCCAAAAATATCCTCAAGGTCTTCAAAGTGAGAAAAATCTCTCCATGTGAAATCACCCTCTCTAAAAACTCCTGCACCTTTTAATCCTTCATGACCGTATCTATCGTAAATCTGCCTCTTCTCTGGGTCACTCAATACCTCATAAGCCTCTGATATCTCCATAAATTTTTTGGCTGCCTCTTCCTTATTTTCAGGGTTTCTATCAGGATGATATTTTAAAGCTAATTTTTTATAAGCTTTTTTTATCTCTTCTTGTGAAGCGTCCCTTCTAACCCCAAGTATTTCATAATAATCCTTTTTAGCCATTTAAAATTTTTTAATCTATAACCTCGTAATCTGCATCAACTGTTTTATCTTTCCCTTTATCCTCCTTTTTTTCTTCCACCTTCTCTTCCGGAGGATTCCTTTGACCACCTGTTTCTCTTCCTCTTCCTGAAGAAAATTCTGCTCCTCTTCCGCGCTGATAAATCTCCTCCGTTGCCTGATACCAGACTTCCTGTAATTCCTTTATTTTATCCTTGATATAACCTGCATCATCCTTCTTCATAGCCTCCCTTAATTCATTTAATTTCTCCATTACCTTATTTTTCTTACTGGAATCAATTTTATCACCAAGATCCCTGAGTGATTTTTCAACAGTGTAAATAAATGAATCTGCCTGGTTTTTTGTATCAATAAGTTCCTTTCTCCTTCTATCTTCCTCGGCATACAATTCAGCCTCTTTTACCATCTTTTGAATTTCTTCTTCACTCAAACCAGAAGAAGAATGAACCCTCACCTTCTGCTCTCTGCCTGTTGCAAGGTCTTTTGCTGATACATGTAAAATTCCATCCGCATCAATTTCAAAGGTAACCTCAATCTGAGGAACACCTCTTGGAGCAGGAGGGATACCGTAAAGTTCAAATCTTGCGAGGGATCTATTATCTTTTGCCATGGGTCTTTCACCCTGCAAAACATGGATTGTAACAGCAGTTTGATTATCCTGAGCAGTTGTGAAGATTTCGGATTTTCTGACAGGAATTGTTGTATTTCTCGGAATTATAACAGTCATAACACCCCCCAGTGTTTCAACACCGAGAGAAAGAGGGGTCACATCAAGAAGCACAATATCTCTCTTAATTTCACCTGCAAGAACAGCTGCCTGAATAGCTGCACCCATTGCCACTACTTCATCAGGATTAACTCCCTTATGGGGCTCTCTTCCAAAGAAACTCTTAACAGCCTCCTGAACGGAAGGAACTCTTGTCATACCACCAACAAGGATTACCTCATTTATATCTGAAGGTCTCAACTTTGCATCTTCAAGTGCTCTCTTACATATCTCAATTGTTCTATCTATCAAATCACTCACCATTGCTTCAAATCTTGCTCTTGTTAATTCCCTTTCAAGATGCTTAGGACCCGCAATAAAAGGGAGGGATATAGTCGTAGTCATCATTGTAGAAAGTTCAATTTTCGCTTTTTCTGCAGCTTCTTTTAATCTCTGCATAGCAGATCTATCTTTTCTTAAATCAACTCCTTCTTCCTTTAAAAACTCTTCAACAAGCCAGTCTATAATTCTTTGGTCAAAATCATCACCGCCAAGATGGGTATCTCCATTTGTTGATTTTACCTCAAAAACTCCTTCTTCCGAAAGCTCAAGAATTGAAATATCAAAGGTTCCACCACCTAAATCATAAACAGCAACTTTAATATCTTTCTGTTTATCAAGACCATAGGCAAGAGCAGATGCAGTTGGCTCATTTATAATTCTCAGGACTTCAAGACCTGCTATTCTACCTGCATCCTTTGTAGCTTGTCTCTGAGCATCATTAAAATATGCAGGAACAGTTATTACTGCATGAGTTATTTTCTCCCCTAAATACTCTTCAGCACTTTCCTTTAGATACCTTAAAATGAATGCCGAAATCTCAGGTGGAGAATATATTTTATCCCTTATTTTAACTCTCGCATCATCATGTGGCCCTCTTACAACTTCATAGGGCACTCTCCTTAGCTCCTCCAGAACCTCATCATATCTTCTTCCCATAAATCTCTTTATAGAATAAACCGTATTTTCTGCATTAACAATTGCCTGCCTTTTTGCTATACTTCCAACAATTATCTCCCCAGTCTCCCTAAAGGAAACAACAGAAGGGGTTACCCTTCCTCCCTCCTTGTTAGGAACTACTTTTGGCTCATTCCCTTCAAGAATTGCAAGACATGAGTTCGTAGTCCCAAGGTCAATCCCAACAGCTTTAGCCATCCTTTTCCTCCTTTTCTAATTCAGATTTTTCGGGAATTGAACCCGTTTCTTTCTTTTCTTCTTTTAAAACTCCCACAACAACCTTTGCTGGATTTATTGCTTTGCCCATAAATTTAAGCCCTCTCTGAACACTTTTTATTATTTTTTTGTCTAAATTTTTATCAGAAACTTCCTGCAAATCAACTGCTTCATGTAATTCTGGATTGAAATCGTCGCCCTCCGCTGGTTCTATTATTTCCCCTCCTTCTTCATTCAATATACTAATAAATTGCTTATAAATCATTTCTACCCCTTTTTTAAGATTAAGAGTATCATTTTTATTTTCATTAATTATTTCAAGTGCCCTCCCTAAATTATCTATTGCTAAAAAAAACTTCTGAATTAATTCCTTTTTCCCTTCATTTTTTGCGACTTTAAACTCCTCTTCCTTTCTCTTTTTAAATTTATTAAAATCTAAAATTGCACGAGTATATAGTTCTTTAAACTCCTCGGCTTCTTTAAAATTAAAAAGCAATTCTTCTTTAATTCTGTTAAGCCATTCCTTCTTTTCCATTATATTTAAATACTATTAAATTAAAAGTTTTTCAAGTTTTATAAAGGTATATTTCCGTGTTTCTTTGGTGGTAAACCCTGTCTCTTATTTCTTAATAATTTTAACCCTTTTATAATCCATTTTCTTGTTTTACGGGGCTCAATAACATCATCAATATACCCATAAGCTGCTGCATAGTAAGGATTAGCAAATTTCTCCCTGTACATTTTCGCCAGTTCTCTCCTCAATTCTTCCGGATTTTCAGCTTCCTGAATTTCTTTTCTGTAAATAATGTTTATCGCACCCTCAGGACCCATAACAGCAATTTCTGCTGTTGGCCAGGCTAAATTTATATCCCCCCTTACCTGTTTTGAAGATAAAACACAATAGGCTCCACCATAACTCTTTCTTGTTATCAATGTAATCTTAGGAACCGTTGCTTCACAATAGGCATAAAGAAGTTTAGCACCTTCCTTTATAATACCCCTGTGTTCCTGATGAACCCCAGGTAAAAAACCTGGAACATCCTCAAAGGTTATTATCGGAATATTAAAGGCATCACAGAATCTAACAAATCTTGCACCTTTAATTGAAGCATCCACATCAATGGCACCAGCAAGATGCATAGGTTCCTGAGCAACTATCCCTACACTAAAACCACCAATTCTTGCAAAACCAACTATAATGTTTGGTGCATATTTTTCATGAACTTCAAAAAATACTCCATTATCTACCACTTTTTTAATTATTTCCTTCATTTCGTAAGGAGCATTTGGATCTTCAGGAATAATATCATCAAGTTCTGGATCTTCCCTATCTTCTGGGTCACCAGTATCTATAAATGGCGGTTCTTCCATATTGTTTTGAGGTAAATAAGTTAAAAGAGTTCTTATTCCACCCATAACTTCTTCCTCAGTATCATAAACAAAATGAGCAACACCACTTTTTTCTGCATGAACATCTGCACCACCTAATTCCTCAAAGGTAACATCCTCATGGGTCACTGCTTTAATAACATCAGGACCTGTTATAAACATATAACTTGTTTTTCTTACCATAAAAATAAAATCTGTTAAAGCAGGTGAATAGACCGCACCTCCTGCACAGGGTCCTAAAATTGCTGAAATTTGAGGGACAACACCTGATAGAAGAGTATTTTTTAAGAATATTTCTGCATAACCTGCAAGAGAAGCCACACCTTCCTGAATTCTCGCACCTCCTGAATCGTTAAGCCCAATTACAGGTATTCCAATCCTTAAAGCAATATCAAGAACCTTCTTAATTTTATCTGCATGAGCAAGAGAAAGTGTCCCACCAAAAACTGTAAAATCCTGAGAAAATACTAAAACATCCCTTCCATGTATTTTAGCAAAACCAGTAACAACACCATCACCAAGTATTTTAGGCAAGTCAAAATCTGTAATTCTATGAGTAACAAACATATCAATCTCCTGAAAACTACCCTCATCTACAAGAATTTCTATTCTTTCCCTTGCTGTTTTTTTACCCTTTTCCTTATGTTTTTTTATTTTCTCCTCCCCTCCGCCCTTGAGCGCCTCTTCTCTTAATTTTTTCAGTTTTTCAAATCTGTCCATATTTAATACCTCCCAAATGTTTTAAAAAATTATCATAAATCACCTTTAAATTTCTCCCTTGTATCTAAAATAATAGTAACAGGTCCAGAATTAACATGATAAACTTCCATAAAACTTCCAAATTCACCTTCTATAACCTTTAAATTGCTTTCCTTTAATTTATTAACAAAAAAATTGAATTTTTC
>CBFGJR010000219.1:0-10180 GCA_965649145.1 Caldifarciminota bacterium
TTTTGAGGATGAATTTGAGGGTCTCCGTAGACTTCAGATGTAGAAGCGAAGACAAATACCGAGTTATCAATTTTTGCTTTTTCAAGGAGATTCTTTGTTCCTATAGAATTTACAAGCATTGTTTCCAGTTGGAGTTCATAATAATGTTTCGGTGAAGCAGGTGAGGCAATGTGATAAATAATATCAAACTTTTTTCTGATATTTAATTTGTTACATACATCTAATTCTAAAAACCTGAAATTTTTGTATTTTTTTAAAATTTCTACATTTTTCTTATTACCTGTAACAAAATTATCAACTCCCGTTACTTCAGCTCCACTATTTAAAAATTTTTCACCAAGATTTGAGCCTATAAAACCAGCACAACCAGTAATCAGTATCCGCATCCTTTTCTCCCAACAGGAACATATATATAATCAAGTTTACAGATTTTTTCCATATCTAAACAGTTTCTTCCATCAATAATGATTGGTGTTTCCATTAATTTTTTAATTTTTTTATAATCAAGATTTTCAAAAATTTCCCACTCTGTAAGGATTAAAATTGCATTTGAACCTTTAGCAGCATCATAAGGATCTTTTGAATAGTAAATTCTACTATTATTTTTGAATTCTTTTTTAAAATTTTCCATAGCATAAGGGTCATAAACTCTACAGAAGGCTCCTTCTTCTAAAAGTTTTTTTATTATTTTTGTACTTGGAGCTTCCCTTACATCATCTGTACCTGGTTTGAAAGCAAGACCATAAATTGCAAAAGTTTTATCCCTTATTATCCATAAAACCTTTTTAATTTTTTCTATAAATATTTCAATTCTTCTCTCATTAATTCTATCAACACACTTTAAAAGTTCAAAATCTAAACCCAGTTCCTCTCCAATTTTGTAAAAAGCCTTAACATCCTTTGGAAAACAGGATCCACCGTACCCTATTCCTGCATTTAAAAATTCCCTTCCTATCCTTTTATCCAATCCCATAGCCTCCGATACTTTTAAAATATCAGCACCCGTTTTTTCGCATAGGTCAGCTATCATGTTTATAAAAGATATCTTTGTTGCAAGAAAAGCATTAGAAGCATGCTTTATAATTTCGGCTGTTTCAATGTCAGTAAAAATAATTGGTGCATTAAAACCTTCATAAATTTTTTCAAAAATTTTCTTTGCCCTTTCAGATTCAACCCCCACAACAACTCTGTCAGGTTCTAAGAAATCCTTAACTGCTGATCCTTCCCTTAAAAATTCAGGATTTGAAGCAACTTCATAGGGAACATTTTTTTTAACATAAAGAGACATAACCTTTTTGATCCACTCCGCAGTTTTTACCGGAACAGTACTTTTTTCCACAACCAAAGTAAACCTTTCTAAATTTTTAGCAATTTCTCTTGAAGCATCTTCTACCTGTGATAGATCTGCTTTTCCATCCGGAAGAGGAGGAGTTCCAACACATAAAAATATAACCTCACAATTTTCCAAAATAACATTTATTTTATCAGTGAATTCCAATCTATTAAAATTCTTATAAAGCAGTTCTTTTAAACCAGGTTCAAAGAAAGGTATATTCTTATTTTTTAAAGTATTAATTTTGTTACTATCCTTATCCATCCCAAATACTCTGAAGCCTTTTTCCGTAAAACAGACTGCTGTAACAAGACCAACATGCCCAAGACCAATAACACCAAGATTCATTTAATTTCTCCTATTAAAATTTAATTTTTAAAATAAAGTTTAAGATATCCTTATATTCCTTTGCAAAAGGGTCATTGGAATTCTTAAACTATAACTTAAAATGGATAAATTTGATATTTATCTACACTCACCTGAATTCATTTATATATGTAATGAAAAGTTTGATATTTATTATAAAAAAGACATCGGAATAAAAAAGAGAAAAATTATCTTTATTGGTGATTATAAAGAAGGGAAAAATAAAATTGGTGATTCAACGAGATTTTATAATTTAAAAGAGAAAATAATTTTACCTGGTTTTATTGACCCTCATACACACCCAGTTTATTCAGATGACAGAATCCTTGAGTTTGAAGAAAGATTAACTGGTAAAAATTATCTTGAGCTTTTAAAGGAGGAAAGGGGGATTTTATATACCGTTAAAAAAACAAGAGAAAAAAGTAGGAAACTTCTAAAAAAAATTGTAAAGGAAAGACTCAAAAAATTTTTAGAACACGGAACTCTTACACTGGAGGCAAAAACAGGTTATGGATTATCCGTTGAAGAGGAAATAAGGCATCTTGAAATTTTAAATGAGCTAAAAAAGGAACTTCCCCTTGATATTAAAATTACAGCCCTTTTTGCCCATGCTGTTCCAAAAGAAAAGAGTAAAAAAGAATATATTGAGGAAATATTAGATTACGGTATTAAAGAATCTTCAAAATATGCAGACTTCTGTGATGTCTTTGTAGAAAAGGGTGTTTATACAAAGGAAGAAGGTAAAAGGATACTTCTTGAGGCTAAAAAATGGGGCATGTTGCCAAGGATTCATGCAGATGAACTTTCTGATTCAGGAGGAGGGGAACTTGCTTTAGAAATAGAGGCTATTTCATGTGATCACCTTGAATATACTCCTATAAGTGTATTAAAAAAAATGAGGAATAAAAATATTTCCTGTGTTTTACTTCCTGCTACTTCTTTTTACATGAGGTTACCTTTTGCAAAGGGAAGGAAGATGCTTGATCTTGGTCTTTCAGTTTGTCTTGCAACTGACCATAATCCAGGAACATCCTTTACTTTTTCCCAGATTTTTGTGTCTGGTCTTGCAATCTTCTTAATGGGATTTAAAATTGAGGAAGCAATTAAAGCAATCACTATAAATTCTGCAAAGTCTTTGTTAATAGATGATAGAAAAGGTTCTATTGAAATAGGAAAAGATGCTGACCTTATTGTTTTTGATTTAAAAAGACTATCCTATCTTTTTTATGATTTTTACAGTATAAAAAAACCTGTACTTGTAATAAAAAATGGAAAGGAGGTTATAAATGAAATTGGTTGAGTGTGTTCCCAATTTTTCAGAAGGAAGGAATAAAAAAGTAATAGATGAAATAGTAAATGCAATAAAGGAAGTTGAAGGAATAAAGGTTCTTGATGTGGATATGGGATATGATACAAATAGAACAGTTGTTACCTTTATTGGAGAGCCTGATAAAGTTAAAGAGGCAGCTTTTAATGCTATAAAAAAGGCAGCAGAACTTATTGATATGAGAAAACATAAAGGTGCTCATCCAAGAATAGGTGCTACTGATGTTTGTCCCTTTATCCCTCTTAAAAATGTGACCTTTGAAGAATGTAACGAAATAGCAATCGAAGTGGCAAAGAGAGTTGGAGAAGAACTTTTGATTCCTGTTTATCTCTATGAAAAATCAGCTAAGATACCCGAAAGGAAAGACCTTTCCTATATAAGAGAAGGAGAATATGAGGGGCTACCCGAAAAAATTTTAAAACCTGAATGGAAACCTGATTTCGGACCTCAGGAATTTAATCCAAAATCAGGTGTCACTGTTATAGGGGTCAGAGAATTTCTCATTGCCTATAACATTAATTTAAATACGAGAGAGAAAAGATATGCTGAAGATATTGCCTTTGAAATAAGAGAAAAAGGGAGAACAAAAAGAAAAGGTAATATTCATCCCTTTTACTTTATGGGCAGTATTGTTAGATATAAGGAAAATGAATATCCCTGCGGAGAATGTGAATTTATTGGAAAAATTTTAGAAGAAACATATAATCATGTTAAAGAGAATCATGGTTATGATTTATATGAACTTTTAAAGATGAATGGAATTGATAAAAATAATATAATAGGAAAACCAGTAAAGAAAAAAGGATTATTTAAAAAGGTAAAAGCTATAGGGTGGTATATAGATGAATACAAAAGAGCACAGATAAGTATAAATTTGACTGATTACAAAGTAACAAATATGCATCATGTTTTTGAAGAGGTAAAAAAACTGGCAAATGAAAGGGGTTTACAGGTTACTGGAAGCGAAATAGTGGGTTTAGTTCCCTTTAAAGCAATTTATGAATCAGGTCTATTTTATCTTGAGAAACAGAAAGTTTCAAAAGGTTTGCCTGTGAGAGACATTCTTGAAACAGCGGTCCAATCCTTAGGATTAAGGGATGTAGCTGAGTTTGATATAGAAAAGAAAGTTCTCGGCTTACCTGATATTTTTGAATCTAAATTACCAAAACTTTCAGTATGGGATTTTAATGATGAACTTTCAAGGACTTCACCTGTCCCTGGGGGAGGTTCATCCAGTGCCCTTTCAGGTGCTATTGGTTCATCTCTTTGCAGTATGGCTTTGAATATTACAATTTCCAAATTAAAATCGGATGAATATTTTGAACTGCTTTCTAATACATCTTTAAAATTTCAGGAGTTAAAAGATTATTTTCTTGTTGCAATGGATAAAGATAGTGAAAGTTTCCAAAAGTATATGGAAATTTTGAGAAGTGGAAAAAGCGCGGAGGAAGTTTTTAATGCCCTTCTTGAGGCAATAAATGTCCCTTTTGGAGTTGCTGAGAAATCTCTATCAGCTTTAGAACTCCTTGATAATATCATAGAATTTGTTGATGAAAATGTTATTTCAGATTTAGGAACAGGTCTTGAAATGTTTAATTCTTCTTTTAAGGGAGGTATGTTTAATGTATTAATTAACTTGAAAAATTTAGAAAATGATTTTAAAATTAAATATAAAGCAGAAATGGAAAAAATGGTAGAGGAGTTTGAAAGTTTATTTAAAAAACTTGAAAATATTGTTTTTAAAAAATTAAAAGGAGGTGAAGGATGATTTTAAGGGAACGATTTCAAAATCTTGCTTTTAAATATTACAATAGCAGAGAATTTGATAAAGCCTTGAAACTTCTGGATAGGTTATTAGAGGAAGATAAGGAAAATTTTGATCTTCTTCTTTTTAAGGGTGATATTCTTTTTGAAAAAGAGGAAATAGAATCTGCTCAAAACTACTATATTTCTGCTCTTGAAAAGGCTAATAAGGAAAAGAATCACTTTAAGAGGTTACTCAGTCTTATGAAATTGAAAAGAGTTCAGGGTGAGACTAATGAATTAAATTCAAGAATTTTTATATCTTCCTATTATCTCGGAATTTTGAAATTATGTAAGGATTCCCTTTATAAACTCTTAAGAGAAGAAGTAATTGAGGATTCAAAGAAGTATTTTGAGAGAATTATAAAAGAACTTTTTAACAATACCCCCACACAGAATTTTCTTTTAGGACTTCTTATTATTTACTTTAAAAATGATGAAGGTTTAAGACTTTTAAAAAATGCATTTGAAAATATTGACTCTGATGAGAGGTTAAAAAATTATAAAGAGTTTATAGAAAAATTCATTTCTGTGGAAACAAAACCCTCTTTAAGTGAACTTGAAGATATTCTTAGAATAGAGGGATTATCTGAGAAAAAATTAGAGCCCTCAGGAACACTTGAACTTGCTGATCTTTTAAAAAGTATAGGTTCCATTGAGGAGGCTATCCTTGAATATTACAGTGCAATTTATGGTTATTTGAAGTCTGAATCAAATATAAAGAAAGCAAGGGAGATAATAGAGAGGATAAGAGAAATTTCTCCTCAGGAAGAAAGACTGAAAAGGGTGGAGGAATTTTTAGAAGGGTTTGAGAGTGTAAAGGGTGAAGCAGTGAAAAGTCCAGAAATAACCCATGAAATTTTATTAAAAATGTATGAAGAATTTTTACTTCCTGAAAATAATATTGAAAATTATATCAATTTTTTGAATTTAATGTCTGAATGGAATATGTATGAGGATGTTATTGACGATTACAGAGAAATTGAGGATAGTGTTCCTGTTGATCTTTTTGCTCCCTATTATCTTTATACCTTATATCTTACAGGAGAATATGAAGAAGTAATTTCAAAGTCTGATAAATTCATAGAAAGCACAGAAAGTGAAGAGATACTCAAATTTATCAAGTATTTTAAAGCTCTATCTCTATTCAATCTGAACAATAAAGAAGAAGCCCTTGAAATTTTTGGTTCAATTTACGAACAGGATCCTGGTTTTTTAGATATTAAGGAGTATCTGGAAATAAAAAGGCCCGAAGAGGTTCTTGTAGGTGAATCTGTTTTGGGTGAAGAGAAGGTTTTAAGCGTTGAAGAAAAGACACCTGATATAACCCCTGAAGTTGAAGAGAAACATGCTATAATAGAAGAAATTGAGGAAGTTTACGAAGAAAGAGAAGTTTCTGAAATTGAAAAGATTAAAATTTCAAAAAAGGCAATTAAAGAACATTTTATTATTCTCTGAAGGAGGTGAAAAATGGAATTATTTGAATTTTTTGGTTTTAAAAAGGATCCCTTCACAATGGTTCCTGATCCTGAACTATTTTATCCCTCTCGGATACATAGAGAAGCTCTTGAAAAGATAAAATATTGTATAACAAAAAACAGGGGAGGATGTGTATTAACAGGTGAGGTAGGAACGGGGAAGAGTATGATTTTAAGAAAATTACTTCTTGATTTTTACCATCACGAAAACTATATTCCACTTTTTGTTCTCTTTGCTCATCAGGAAGTAAATGTAAAATGGTTTTTAAAGAAAATTTCAAGATTTTTTGGTTTAGATGATACAGAAAACATTCTAAGTTTAAAAGAAGAATTTATAAGTTCAATTTTAGATTCCTTTGAAAGAGGGAAAAAGTACATATTTCTTCTTGATGAGGCACATAAGATAAAATCCCCTGAACTTAAGAGCTTTTTCAGAGATGTTCTTTCAATAGAGACTATGGATGAGAAACCAATTTCCTTTGTCTTTGTTGGACTTTCAGAATTAATAAAAAATTTTAGAGAAGACCCCAATTTCAGCCAGAGAATCCCCATATGGATTTCTCTTGAAAAACTTGATGATTCAGAAGTAATTGATTACATTAATTTCAGGTTAAAAAAAGCTGGGGGAGAAGAGGAAATTTTTACCCAGGAAGCCAAGGATAAAATTAGACAGGTTTCAAGTGGTGTGCCAAGAGTTATAAATGCTATATGTGATGCTTCCTTACTTGAATGTTATATTCAGGGTAAAAACCAGGTGGGGGTTAATGAAGTTGAAAAGGTAATCTCTGGTATGGGATTATGAATATTTCAGAATTAAAGAGGAGAGCAAGAGAATATGAGTTAAGAGGAGATTACAAAAAGGCTTTAGAAACTTATGAAACCATTTTAAAACATGACCGTGATGACCCTGAAACTTTATTCAGAATCGGGCAAATTTTAATAAAATTCAAGCAGGAGAAAAAAGCAGGAGAATTTTTATTAAAATCTTTTGAAATTTTTGAAAAACAGGGAATATATAATAAAAGAACAATAGCCCTTTTGAAAAAATTAATTCAACTTTATCCCGGGAAAAAAGAACTTTACAGAAAACTTGCAGAGGCGTATTACCATGTAGGGGATTATGGAGAGGCTGGTAAAACTCTTGAATATTATATTGAATTTCTTTTTAAGAATGGTGAATATGAAAAGGGCTTTGAAAATTATGAATTGCTTTTAACATGGCAACCAGAGAATTTTGCCTTAAAAGAGAGAGTTGCTGAACTTTATCTTGATTTTAAAAAAAACAAAAGGTCTATTGAACTTTATTTTGAGCTATTGGCTTATTTTTTTAAGAGAAATAAAGAAAAAGAAAAAGAAATTAGAAACAAGTTATCATCTCTCGGTGTCTCTGAAAAAGAAATTGAAGAACATCTGAGTTCGGATAGCGAATCAGAGAAAAAAGACAGTGTGTTTGTAACACTGGATGAACTCTTAAAAGATAGACCTGATAGACCTAAGGGACCAAGAACTGTAAGACCGGTGAAGGAAATGGAAAAAGAAGAAAAGGTAGAAATGGCCGAAATGAAGGAAATAGAGAAAGAAATTCAGAAAGAAGTTGAAGAGGAATTCAGCCAGGAGACTTCTAATATGGAATTTGGATCAGAAACTGGTATAAGTGAAGAAGAAATGTTAGAAAGTGAAATGAAGAATCCTTTTAAAGTTAAAACTCTTGCTGAAACATTTCTTATGATGGGTGATTATACAGGAGCACTTGACACTTTTTATAAGGCTTTTGAACTTTATTTGCAGGAAAATTTAGTCATAGAGGCTTATAATACTCTCAAAGAAATTGCAAGTAAATGGCCAGAAGAAATAAAGGCAAGAAAAGAAATGGTAAAAATTTCCCATATGTTGAAAAATAAAGAACTTCTGGTTGATAGTATGATATCTCTTGCTGAGTGTTTGTATAAAAGAGGGGCGAAGGATGATGCTTTAAAATGGTTTTTAAAGGTACTTGAAATTGAACCAGATAATAAAAAGGCTATTGAATTCGTTACAATGATAAGCCCCGAATCCTTAGAAAAATTACAGAAAAGAAAAAAAGAAATACCTTTGAAACAGAAGCAAGAAGAAGTTATGAAAGTTCAAAAACCTGAAATAAAGGAGAGGGAGACTGTTGAAATAGAAAAGAAAAAAATTATTAAAGAGGAAAAGAAGGAAGAAGAATTTATAGACTTAAAAACTCAAATTGTTGAAGAACTGGAAGAGGAGGAGAAAAAGGTTAAAAAGGATATATTCAGTGAAGTGAGGGAAACTCTTCATAAATTTTCCAAGGAAATAGATTATAAAGGTAAATTGGAAATTGGTATCGCTATGAGAGAAATGGGTCTTTATGAAGAAGCGATAATAAACCTTAAGGAAGCTTTAAATTCAGAGGAGACAAGAGTAAGGTCCCTTGAGCTACTCGGTGAAATTTTTATGGAGTTAAAGAAATTTAATATTGCGATAGAGTATTTTGAAAGGGCTTTACAGGAAAAAAATCTGGAAGAAAGAAGAATTATTTCAATTGAATATCATCTGGGAGAATGTTATGAGAATTTAGGTGACCCAGTTAATGCTTTAGCATATTATAAAAGAGCTTATGAAAAGGACCCGGAAATAATTGGTTTAAAAGAAAAAATTGAAGAACTCGAAAGCAATAGAAGAAGAATAGTTGACCAAGATAAAATTTCTTTTTTATAAAAAGATTGTGAAAGTTTCGGATTTTTATTTATAATATTTTGAAATGCAAAATTTTTCTTATCTTGATTTCTATAATTTCAAAAAAGAACCCTTTTCGGCTGCGCCTGACGAAAGTTTCTGGTTTAATTCTCCACAGCATAAAGAAGCACTTTTGAAATTACTTCATGGAATAAAAAATTACAGGGGTTTAATTCTTGTTACAGGTGATATTGGATTGGGTAAAACGACTTTAGCAAGGAAACTTTTAAGTGAATTAACCAAATATGAGAATTTTGAACCCTCTTTAATAGTTATTGTTCACTCTGAAATTGGGAAAATATGGTTTTTAAAGAAAATTGCCAGTAATTTAAAAATACCTGATGATGAAAATGACCCTGTATCTCTTGTTTCAAAAGTTTCAAAAAAATTGATTGAAATGTATAAAAATTCAAAAATTCCTGTTATATTAATTGATGAAGCAAATATGCTTAAAAATAAAGAAATTATGGAAGAAATAAGAGGACTTTTAAATATTGAGATTCCAGGAAAGCGTCTTTTAAACTTTATACTTTTGGGTTTGCCACAACTTGAAGAAAATCTTAAAATGGATCTTCCCCTTTATGAAAGAATTGCTTTGAAAATTATTTTGAAACCTCTTGACTTTGATTCCACCAAGGAATATATAAATCACAGATTGAAATTAGCTGGAATAGAGGGCAAAATTTTTTCAGAGGATGTTTATGAAATCATTTATAAATATTCAAGAGGCAAGCCGAGACTTATAAACACAATATGTGATAATGCACTCCTTGAAGGTTTTTTAAGAAAGACAAAATCGATTAATGTTGAAATTTTTAATAAAGTTGTGAAAGAACTTGGTTTATGATAGATTTTAAAATAGATTTGCATACCCATACTTTCTTCTCAGATGGGGAATTATCACCAGAGGAGCTAATTTTAAAAGCTCAAAGAGATGGCATAAGGGTTCTCGGTATATGTGATCATGATACCTTGGAGGCAAGAAATTTCATTCCTGAAACAGATTTGGAGATTATCCTTGGAACAGAACTTTCTTTAAGTGATGGAGAAAGGGATATACATTTACTTGTTTATTTTCCTGAACCTGGTTCAGAACTTGAAAAAACCTTAATAAATATAAGAAAAGTAAGGTTT